>NZ_ALJR01000024.1:0-14191 GCF_000287655.1 Selenomonas sp. FOBRC9 | reverse complement strand
GTATTTGACGAGATCAAAGCACGCGGCGTACAGGACATCGGCTTCATATCAATGGACGGCGTGAGCGGCCTGGAAGACGGCGCAAAGTCGATCTTTAAGAACGTGGTGGTACAGCGGTGCATTGTTCACCTGATACGCAATTCTCTTAAATACGTTCCGAGCAAGGATTACAAGGCATTTACGGCACAACTTAAAAAGATCTATGGGGCAGTTAGCCTTCGGGCTGCACAGAGCGAATTTGAGAAATTCTGTGAGACTTGGAGCAAGTATCCGGGCGCAATTCGCGTATGGAAGGACAACTTCCGGCATGTTGAGCAGCTTTACCAATATGGCAGTGATGTCCGTCGTATCATGTACACAACAAATGCGATAGAGAGCGTCAATGCAAGTTTTCGCAAAGTAACGAAGCAGGAGGCATTTCAAAGCGAGACGGCTGTGTTCAAGGTGTTTTACTTACGGATCAAGGAGCTGTACAAGAAATGGAAGGGACACTCCATTCAGAACTGGGCGATTGTGATGAATCAACTCTGTATTGATGAGCGGCTCGGACAGATGATCCGAAAATATTCCGCTCTATAAGAAACTTACACACTTTACTTGACATACCCAAGATTCTTGAACTCGTGCGCCTCATCCACGACGAGCTTGTCGATGCCGAGTTCTTCAAAGGCGATAGTTGCGTCCTTGTCCTTTCGATTCTCCTTCTGCAGCTTGGCGAGCTTTTCCTTATGACGGCGCAGCAGCGACTCCACTGCCCGCACGGAAAAGTCATTCTTGCGCGTCGCTTCCTCGCGCAGCCGGTATAGCGATTCTTCCAGATTCTTGATTGCGCGTTCACGCATGGCATTCTCCCGTGCTCTTGAGAGCTTGACCTTGCCGAATTGTGATTCGCCCATAATGATGGCGTCCCAATTCTGCGTGGCGATGCGGGAAATGAACTCCTGCCTGCGATCCTTCTGGAAGTCGCGCTCCGTCGCTACGAGAATCTTCGCTCGCGGATAGAGCCGCTGAAACTCCTCGCCCGTCTGCATTGACAAATGATTGGGTACGACCATCAGAGCCTTGTGCGACATGCCTAGTCGCTTCGATTCCATGATGGATGCAACCATTTCGAAAGTCTTGCCCGCGCCCACGCAGTGCGCAAAGAGTGTATTGCCGTCCACCAGGCCGTCCGCCACCGCGCGCAGCGAATCGTCGTGACTATACGTAAAGTAGGAGGAGCGGAAGAACGTCTCGGGGTCCTCGCCCATTTTCCGCAGGTGCGCGCGCAGCTCGAGGTAGCCCGAGTAGCTCATTGGGTCCACATAGACGAAGCGCTGTCCGCGCAGCTCTGCGAGCGACTCCGCACTGCCCGCACGCGGGACAATCACATACGAGAAATAGCTGCTCGCCCCATTCCGCTCCGGCATCGCCAGCAGGCGCACATCCTCCTTTTTCCCATACACCATATACGCGCCGCTCGAGAGGAACGCCACATCCGCATCCCCCTTCGCCAGCAGCTGGTTGATCTCCGCGTAGCTGCGCCGGTGCAGGAGCAGCACCGGACGCCCGAGCAGACGCCCGAGACTGCGCACCATCCGGCTCTGATCACCCTCCGTACGCGCGTGGTTCAGCACCGAGATGATCGCCACGCGCAGCGGCGGCTCCCGCATCTCCATCTTGTACCCCGGGATCGGCTCCACCTGCTCGAAGTCGATCAGCGCCCGCTCCTGCATGCGCAGACAGACAAGCACGCCGACCAGCACGGCAAGCACCAGCCCCAGCAGAATATAGCTCCGTCGCTGCATTGCACACCTCCTTTGCTGTGTGCAGTATGAGAAACACTCTCTTTGCTCCTATTATAGCATATTACAAAATGCCTGTCCCATACAGGACAGGCATTTTGCATGTACACATCACGTCATCACGCGATTGAGCAGCGTCTGGAAATCATTCACATGCTCGTAGATCACGCAGTCACTATGCAGTTTTTCAAAAAGCTTCTTTGCACACGCTATTTTTGCCTCCTCAATCGGACGAAGCTGGAGCGAGGAGAGCGTTCCCTTCGTCTCCGCGACGAAGTAGATGTGCCGCACCTTCCCCTCGCGAAACACAATCGCCCAGTCCGGCGCATAACTTCCGACCGGCGTTGGGATGGCGAACCCGCGCGGCAGCTTCGCATAGATCAGCACCTCGTCCCCGCCGTCAAGATCCTGGGCAAATTTCCTCTCCACATTGCCGTCCGTGAACACATAGTTCTGAATCGCCTTCTCCGCCTCGTATGCCTCGGTGTAGGGGCGCTTCTCCGTTGCAAAGATACTCGCATCGTAGCTGCCCTCGATCGTATTGTACTCGATGTGATCGACGATGCGTGTCGCTTTCTGCTCGAGGATGAGCCGCGTCACTGTTCGGATAAACTCCTCAGGATTGTAGCGGTAGCCTGCAAACACCTCGGCCTTAATCCCCCGCAAAATCTCCGCGGCCGTGCGCCGCGTGAGCGTCGTCCCCGCCGCAATACGCCCGATCAGATCATACGTCACCGCAGACCCCTGTGCGCGTTTCAGCGTGCTCGTCCGACTCTTGCCGTAGGCAAAACTCGTGCCGTCCGCCACCATGCCCACATCCAGATCCGTCTGCTGACTGCCATAGGTGATCGTGTATTGGAGACGGCTGACACGCAGCTCGGCGTTGATATGGTCGATAGCCGCCCGTACGAGTTGTCTCGTGTCAAAGGAGACCATATAGGCGTACTTGTGGTTAATCCTCTTCCAGAGTTCCTGAAACTCTTTCTGATAAAATCGCTCGTTCAGCTTATTCTCCGGTGTCTTCGTCGCCCCCGCATCCGAAATCATCGTGCGCAGCACACTCTCGTCATAGATTGCCTGTACGAGACGATGAACCCCCTCCGCCATGGGCGCGAGCGTCTCGGGCAGAGGCGCGAGCGTCCCCGCCGCAAGTGCCGTGCGATAGTCCTCCGTCACATGGTCATCATCGTCGATGTAGTCATGACGCAGGAGGTATTTATAGATGGCACGTGCCTGCGTTTTATCAAGCTGAACCACAGAACCATCCGCTGTCTGCACCGTCTTTCCGGCAAAGTAGGCCTCCGTCGCCGTCTTCGGACGATCGTACAGCTCCGCCTCCATCTGCTTTTGCAGATCGCCGACGAACCCCGCATAGCTCTCGCTCGCGATCACCGTCAGCACATTCACCTCATGCACTGCATCCCCCAGCAGCGCCCGATCCATCCGCTGTCCCCCCTGATCGACCGCGAGACGCAGGCCTCTGCCCACCTCCTGCCGCTTCGCCGTCACACTCGCTGCGTGCTTGAGCGTACAGATCTGGAACACATTCGGATTGTCCCAGCCCTCGCGCAGCGCCGAGTGGGAGAAAATCACGCGCGTTGGTTCATCGAACGAGAGCAGCCTCTCCTTATCCCTCAGGATCAGATCATACGCCGAAATATCATCCGACAGATCCGAGCCGCGCCTGAGACTGCTGTCCACCGCGCGTCCCGTTTTCTTGTCAATGCTGAAATAGCCCGCGTGTACCTTCTCTACAGGCACATCGTCCAGATATTTCATATACGCAGGGTCAAAAATGTCGCGGTTTTCGTTCATCACCGCGCGGTACTCCTCCTCGAAGATCCACCCGTACTCCCCGAGCACGGCATTTCCGTCTGCATCATACTGACGGTACTTCGCCACCTCGTCGATGAAGAACAACGAGAGCGTCTTGATCCCACGTCGGTAGAGCCGCTGCTCCTTCTCAAAATGTGAGACAATCGTCTCACGGATCTGCACCCGCCGGAGATCCGCCTCCGATACATCCCCCTGTACATCCCCCGTATGGAGCGTTGTTCCGTTCAGGAAAAGCACCGTCCCCGCAGCGGCATCAATCGCCTCCACCACATAGCCCTCGTACTGCGCCATCCCGCCCGAGAGATGGCAGAGGTTGTCCCCTGTAGAGACAATATGCAGCTCACGCTTCACCCCGCCCTTATATGCCACCTCGAACTCGATCCGCGCACGCGGTGGAACCTTGGGCGAGAGCACGATCTCCGCGAGATAGAGATAGCGCCCCACACCCGGCAGATTCTTCACCTCGAACCCCTTCACCTCGATCTTCTTCACCAGACGCGCATTGTAGGCATCCACCGCATCCAGCACATAGACGAGATTGTGACGCTCCGCGTGCGTCGCCGAATAATTCAGGGTAAAGAGAGGACAGAACTGCGCAAGCGCCTTCTGCGTCACCGAGTCCTTCTTTCCCATCTTCTGCGGCTCATCGAGAATGAGGATCGGGCGGTTCGCCGCGATCACATCGATCGGACGGCGCGAGCCGAACGCATCACGCTTCGAGTAGATGATGCGCGCCTCCTTGTTCCCGCCGCGCCCCTCAATCGACTTCTCCTCGTTCAGCGAGGCAGCAAACGCCTGCGTGTTGATGATCATCACCGAGAGACCCGCATCGGCAGAGAACGCATCCAGCTGATTCAGATTCGCACTGTTATAGACGAAGAACCGCGCCTTCTTCCCATAGTGCTCCATGAAATGCTCCGCCGTCATCTCAAAGGACTTCTTCACGCCCTCGCGGATCGCAATGCTCGGCACCACCACGATGAACTTGCTCCAGCCATAGCAGCGGTTCAGCTCGAACATCGTCTTGATATAGACATACGTCTTGCCCGTGCCCGTCTCCATCTCCACATCCAGCGTACACTCCCCAAGCGATTCGGACAGCGCATCAGACAGATGGAGGTTGCGTGCACTCTGCACACTGCGAATATGCGCGAGCAACTGCTCCTTCGTCAGATGCACCTCCTCATTCCGAAAGCCATCGTCCGCCTCCACCGTGAGAAGGGGAGCATTCGTATAGCTCTCCTGCGCGGGCAGCAGATTTCCCTGTGCTGCGCCCGTCCCCACATCACGCAGATACGTTGTGCGTGCAGCATACGGCTGCCCGTCGAACACGCCGACAACCGCCTCCACCGCATCCGTCTGATACGGCTGCACCGTAAAGTGAAATTTCATCATTCCTCTCCTCTGAGTTCCGGCAGGATAAACCGATCAAAATCGCTCTCATAAACGCGATCCTGAACAATGCGATATTTTTCAAACTCCGTCTCAGCATGAAGTTTTGCCTTCTCCGCACTGATTTTCCCCGCACCTGTGAGCACCTTGCTGCCGTTAAACTCCAGAAAGCCGTCCAGCCGCTTCGCCCAGTCCTCCATGCTCATTGGGATCTTTCGTTCCGCCTGCAGCTCTGCATAGTCGAGATAGAGCGAAACAATCCGCTCCAAATAGCGCATCTCCTCATCGCTCAGATAGTTCTTTGCGATCGCAACATCCGCTTTGACAATCTTCCCATGCGGAGCGCTCCCCCATGAAGTCAGTCCCATATGTTCCTTACCAGCGTCTGCCCGCTCATAGATCAGCTCGGCCGCTGTATGCCGATGTACGGCGAAGTGCATCTTATTCTGCACCGTCTGAAAGAACAGCCGCGTCGTTGCCGCATCCTTATCATAGTCAAACGCTGTCGCGTAGAGATCTGTCACCTTCTGATAGAATTTACGCTCCGAGAGGCGTATCTCACGGATGTACTGCAGCTGCCGCTCAAAATACGCATCCGTGAACATGTGCCCCTTCTTCAGGCGCTCCTTGTCCATGGTCCAGCCTTGGATCGTATAGTCCTTGACAATCTGCCCCGCCCACTTGCGGAACTGGGCTGCGCGAGGGCTGCCCACCTTGAACCCGACCGCAATGATCACCTGGAGATTATAGTGCGTCACCGTACGGCGCACCTCACGCATCCCTTCTGTTTGAACTGTTAAGTATTGCTTAACAGTTGCCTCTTGAGTGAGCTCCCCGTCTTCGTAGATTCGCTTGATATGCTGCGAAATTGCTGCAACAGACACATCATACAGCTCTGCCATCATACGCTGTGACAGCCAGATATTCTCATCCTCATAGCGCATCTCGAAATGCTCATCGCTCTCACCCGCAGCGGCAACGAACGTGAGGTATGTCGCAGCCGAACTCTGTGCCGGCGACGCGAATTTCTTCTGATCCTTTGCCATATCACAGTACCTTTCGTACCGTTGCGGGACTATACGCCGCAAAGAGCTGGTCGAAATTCGTGAGAGCACTGTCGTCCGCCATCGAGGCATCACGGAACACCGCGTAGGATGGCTTTCGCTTTGCGATTGCCGTCACCACCTCGTTCGTCACCGCGCGGTCAAAACACGCGAGGAGGAAGCCGTCCGCGACATTAAAGACGCGTTTCCCTGCGACCTCCTCCACCGTAATCGGTGCCGAGAGCAGGATGCCGAGATCCAGCATCGTCTGAACGAGCAGATCCTCCGGCGTGCGATCCGCCTTGACATTGTCCACCTGCGCGAAAAGCCCGTCCTGCGTCACCGCATCGGGCGCATAGTAGACATCGGTCATATTGCTCGTATCGAGCCGCAGACAGCGGAATCCGAGGTCAAGCCCTGCTGCTTTCTCCCCCGCCTCCGCCGCGATCTTCGCCCCCGCGCGGCGAATGCGCTCCTTGCCGATCTCGCAGATATTCCGATAACCTGCACGATATGCCGTACCGCCCTCGTCCGTCGCCTCGGCCAGCTGCACCATGATGAACTTCCTAGACCCTCCATCCTCGGCGTTCCGTGCCATGAGTGCGTGCGCCGTTGCTGCCGACCCCGAGAAGAAATCCAATACAATGGAATCCTTCTTCAGATTTGCAAGTGTAAGGAGACGTGTAAGAAGGCGCACAGGCTTCGGACCATCGAATACACCCGCATCAAAGAGTTGAGTAACTTCCTTCGCGCCCTCCTGACTGTGCCCGACATCTTTATAAAACAGAATCGAGGTTGGGGTCAACCCATCGTGCTTCAGCTCGGACAAGAATCTCTTTATTCTTGGTACACCGTCACCATCCTCCCCGAACCAAATCCGATTATCATGGAGTCTCTCTAAAAATTTATTTTTAGAGAGACTCCAGCAGCGCCCTGCTGGAGGCTCTATTACTCGCCCCGAAGGGGCGGTAATTTGATAATCATTTTCGGCAGTATACGTTTTGACGGAAATATCACTCGACATCCATACACCACGCGGGTCATTGTCGGGGTTTTGATAGCGTGCATTCGCCTCCGCCGTGCGCGGCAGACGCCCAATCTGGAAACGGTTAATATCACGCGCATACATGAGCACATAGTCATGGCTGTTGGAGATATACCTTGCATCATTTTTTGGCGAAAAAGCCCGTTCCCAAACAAGTTCCGCAATAAAATTTTGCTCGCCGAAAATCTCATTGCAAACCTTCTTGAGATTCTCCTGCTCGCTGTCATCAATACTGATAAAGATAACTCCATCATCCGCGAGCAAAGACTTCGCCACTCTGAGACGCGGATAGATCATATTCAGCCAGTCCGTGTGAAAACGTCCGTTACTGTCCAGATTCTTTTTGAAATCATAGACCATATTCCCGTACTCATCATAGGGAACATTCGCCGAAACGAAATCCCCGCCCTCCATCGCAAAGTCATCATCGTACACAAAGGCATCATTCCCAGTATTGTAGGGCGGATCGATATAGATCATCTTTACCTTGCCGAGGTACGTCTCTTGGAACAGCTTCAGCACATCGAGATTGTCCCCCTCGATGTAGAGATTCTCGCTGTCGAATGCGCCCTCTGTGCCATCGTGCCCGACACTGTCCGCCACGACGGGACGCAGCGTCGCATTGATCGGCGCATTCGCCGCGAGGATCGCCTGCCGCTTGTCCGGCCATGTGAACGCATAGCGCTCCTCGCGCCCCTCCACGATCTCACGCGAGAGCTCCTGCCGCAGCACATCGAAGTCGATCGCCTGCACGAGCTTCCCGTCCCGCAGCACCTCCGTCAGTGCATTCGGGAACAGCCGTCCCACCGCCTCCACATTCACCGCCACATTATCCCTGCTGTGCATCTTCATCCACTCCATCGCGCTCTCCTATTCCGCTCACATCAAAAAACCATTTTCTTTACTATAGCCTAATTCAGAGAAAGCAAAAACGCTCCTATATTTGCAGAGATGAGGTCTTTGTTATAAATGACCCACTATGAATCAATTCGACCACGCAGCTGGGGAGGTAAAAATCGATCAATCTCTTCATTTGAATAGGTATATTCTTCACGCTCTTTTAGACCTTTCATCGCCATCTTCACTGCACCGTCCGTTGTTTGTGCCGCGTGAGCATATAGATTATCCAGCGTTTCCATAACATGAGAAAAATCTTCCTCTATTTCTTCACATGATTTTCTATGGATATGTATGTCCGCAATAATATGGAGCAATCTGTTTCGAATGACCAAAAATTCATTTGCAGAAACTTTATTCCCATATCCAATAGATTTTAGATCAAAACTCTTATAATATGCTGTAATAGCCAGCGTCACAAAAGAAAAAAACATAGTTATGATTTTCGCACATAACTCCCCCCAAAAAATGGTGCTTACAATCCCACACGATGTCAGAGATGCGAAAACAATATTAACTATCTCAAGAAGATTATATCGTTTGAAATATATATCCGCCTGTTTTTCCTGAATCTTATGCGTCCATACAACACTCGCATATTGCTGCCTGACTACATCAAGCAATACTTGATATTGCTCCAAGTTCATCATCTCCATTATATGATTGAAGATATCTCAATCGGCAATCTTGTGCAGAACCTTTCCAAGACATGCCATACTATTGGAAGCATCTATGATAGCGGCACTCCCCGGTGCCGAAAGACAAGGAATCTGTCTCTGTATCGTATTGTAGTGATTCAGCAATCTTTGCTCATAAGATCCTTGAGGACATTGACTCGTCTCACCTTCACGCACCCAATGCCAATCGCCAATTGCATCATACACGAAAGAGTCTATAACAATTCCCGAAAGATGATAACTCTTGAAAAATGTATCCCGGATATGCCGAATATGTTTACAGGTATCAACCAGAAGCCCTCTTGTATTAGCATCACCGTTTTTTACATTCATCGCCTGTTGTTCTGTGATTGGATCCGCCGATCGCCAGTATCCGCCCATGTTACTGTCCGGATATGTATATGTGCCGGTAAAATCCCCAAAGCAATCCTGCTCCTTAAAGGCAGGTAATAACTCAAACTTCATGCCATCCGAAAAGTTAATTTTTACAACTTGTCCATCTGCTCGAATATCACTCAGTGAATAATGTTTGTCAATAGATTGTTTCACAGCCTGTAATAGACGTGATTGTCCATTCCATTTTGTTTTATCAAATCGGTGATATTCTTCTGGAGGCAACTCAAGCAAAATGTCCAGATCACTGGATTGTATTGCCGTCCCACGTCCATACGATCCGACATATCGGCTATGGGTAGTCTCGCTGTCACTTTCCCAAAACACGCTGTTAAACGCCTTTGTTACAGCTTTATATCGGCTACTAATGGTTGAACGCCACTCTTGCTCAATTTTATGTTTAGTTACATATATAGGCATATAGTCATCTCCCAAGGATTTTCAAAAGGTTACATTAGCGCCTGCAGCGCTCCTAGCTGCTGCACAAGCTCAAACTTCCTCTTTGGCTGTTTCTCCCGCCGGAGCTTCGCCTCGAGCGCGGCAATCTGCTTTTCAATCCGCTCTCTGCGGCTCTGCTCCGCAACACTCTCCCTAAGGGTCGATGTGCGTGCATCCCCAAGTGCCTCGCCTGCAATCCGGCGGACGAGGTTCTCATAGACGGCATCCATCGACAGTCCCTCGATGCGCAGGATGGCCTCTCCCACAGGCATCCAGTTCGTATGGTAGTACCGCTCCACCCGCACGCCTGCGCTCTTTGCGTCGGGCGTTTCTTTGTATGCAACAGCAAGACGCATCCGATCCTCCCACACGAGGACAAAGAGGATATGATACGGGATCGCGCGGTCAATGAGGCGCAGAACAGCCTCATCAACCTGCCCATCATGTAGCCTCAGCTCGAATACCTCGAGCTCCTGCACCTCCTTCCCTGCGGCGAGGCTTAGAACCTCCGGCGCAATCTTGTTGCGCCAGTGGATGGATGCGATCTGCGCGCTGAACGCCTTTTTGAGGGCAGGACTGGGCTCGCTCTTTTCATAAAATTTCTGTTTTGGAATCCGTCGGTTGCATTCCGTAGAGGCCGGCAGTCCGAGCATGTTCGCCTCCTATCTATCGCACGACGAGGAAGCAGATGAGTTCAAAGTCGTCGAGCCCCGCAATGTCATTTCGCAGGGCGCTTGTTCCGCCCGCAGAGAAGAGGCTGTCGATGTCGCTCTCCTCCTTCACGTCGATGATGGAGCGAATCGCATCGCTCAGCAGCGCCGAGACGGCGCGCATATCACGCCCATCGTCGGTCTCGCGGTTGAACGGCTCGTATGCCGCCCGGATCGGCTCCATCCTCCCGCGGCAGAGGAGACGGATATCGTCGAGCATCTTCTTTGGATTCTGATAATCGCAGAGTATTGTCCCATCCTGCCCGATGTAGACCATATAGAATGGGTGAATGCGGTTGCGTGTATCAACACCTAGGCTGCTGCGGATGTTCTTCAGGACGAAGATGACGCCCGCACCGAGCTCATCCGTGGCAGGAACGACAGCGTGCAGTCCCCGCGGCTTCTTGTCCATATCGCCGTGATCCTTCAAATACGCGAGCAGGTCGAGGCGGAATTCGTTGAGTCCGAGGTCCATGATGGAGATGCCGTCGCTCATATCCTCGATGTCGACGACCTCCTCCTGCAGGCGCTGCAGCTGCATCTTGCGATACTCAAGATCGCCCTTCTCCTCAGCGTTGATGAGATCATCGTCGCCCGTAGCGGTCATGATGCTGAGCCGCATGCGTGTCTCGACGCGCGCCTTGAGGTTGATGTAGTCGTCGAGGGTCAGATCCGGCCAGAAGTTCACGAGCTGTATGCACGCATTTCGACTGCCGATGCGGTCGATGCGCCCAAACCGCTGGATGATGCGCACGGGGTTCCAGTGGATGTCATAGTTGACCATGTAGTCGCAGTCCTGCAGGTTCTGTCCCTCAGAGATGCAGTCGGTTGCGATCAGTACGGTGATGTCCGCCGCGCTGCCCGGCATGAGCACGTCCCGTCCCTTCGAGAGGGGAGAGAAGCAGGTCAGCACATTGTTGAGCGTCGCGCGAAAGCCCGCGATCGTTGTGCGCCCGTCGACGGAGCCGGTGATGAGTGCGGTATCGCAGCCGTATGTTGCCTTGAGGTATGTGCTGACGTGCTCGTAGAGGTACTCCGCCGTATCGGAAAATGCCGAGAATACGAGAACGCGGCGGTTGCCTTCGTTGATTGGGTGCTCGATCTTGTCCGCGATGAGGCGCAGGAGTTCCTGCAGTTTCGTGTCGTGTACGGGAGTGATTTCCGCCACCATCGCCTGCAGGAGTGCAAGGATTTCGCTGTCCTTTTGCAGCTCCCTCCGCCATGATTTCCAATCCATGTCCGCAAGATCGACGGGTACCTTCCTGCCGACGGTAAAGAGTTCGGTGTTCTCATCGTCCATGTCGAGGTCGGGCGTCTCCATCTCGTACAGGGGGAGCTCCGCGCGGCCGGACTGCTCGAAGCGGTTGATCTCAGCAATCGCAGCATCGATGCCCGCCTTGATTTTTCCAATGGTCAGACGGAACGAATGGACGGAGCTCTCGAGGCGCTTGAGGAGGTTGATGCTCATGAGGCGCTGCATACCGCGCTCGCGTCCTGTCTGCGTCAGGTTCTCCGCCATGTTGTGCGTGAGCGCCGTGTATTTATCCCGCCTGCTCGGATGGATGTAGTTCGACGGGGTATAGATGCAGAGTGTGAGCTGCATGAGCTGCTCGTAGATCTCGCGGTAGTTGATCGCGCCCGCACGATCCGTGAGCTGCGGACTACGGGAGATGGGTTTCAGGCGTGTGGGGAATTTGCCAATGGCGTTCGTGTCATAATATTTCTCGATGTGTCTGCGTGAGCGTGCGATGGTAACGCTGTCGAGCAGCTCGAAGAAGTCAAAGTCGAGCTTGCGCAGCAGTGCATCGGTCGTGCGGTCTTCCGGCACCTCTTTGCTCCATGTGTTGAATGCGCTCTGCGCCTGCCGAAAGATATCCTCGAGCCCCTTGGATGTGCCGAGGCGGTCGTCGAGATTTGCTGCGTGCCCCTCGTAGGCGAGGGCGAGCTGGTTCTTCAGGTCGGTAAAGCGGTTGTTGACCGGCGTCGCAGAGAGCATGAGCACCTTCGTCCGAACACCCGCGCGGATGACGCGCTCCATCAGACGCTGATAGCGGTTCTCCTGTGTGCGGCTGTGCGTTCCGATCCCGTTGCGGAAGTTGTGCGACTCGTCGATCACAATGAGGTCGTAGTTGCCCCAGTTCAGGCGATCCAGATCGAGTCCGTTCGACTGTCCGTGGCTGCGCGAGAGGTCGGTATGAAAGAGCACATCGTAGTTCAGACGATCCGCAGCAAGAGGATTGTTGACGTAGTTGTCCTTGTAGGTGTTCCAGTTCTCCGCGAGCTTCTTCGGGCAGAGGACAAGGACGTTCTTGTTGCGGTTCTCATAGTATTTCATGACCGCAAGTGCGGTAAATGTCTTGCCGAGGCCGACGCTGTCTGCGAGAATACAACCGTTGTATGTATCGAGTTTGTTGATGATCGCGAGTACGGCATCGCGCTGGAAATCGTAGAGCATACTCCATATCTTGCTCTCTTTGAACCCCGTGGCCTCGTTCGGCAGCGCGTCCTCGGACAGGTCGTCCAGGAACTCGCTGAACACATGGTAGAGCGTCGTGAAATAGATCATCTCGGGTGCGTGCTCGGCGTAGACGGTGCTGATGTTCTCGATAACGGCATCCGTTACGTCCTGGAGCTTCACGGGATCGTTCCAGAGTTCGTCAAAGGTGCGCATATACATCTGTGTCGCCTGCGGCTCGTCCATGCACTGGACGATGTTATAGGCGTTGTTCCCGCGCTCGCAGCCGAGATCCACGGTCGTAAATCCGCTCATCGGGACATAGACGCTCTGCTTTTCGGCAGAAGAGGTCGTCATAAAGCCCATCATCTGCTCGCCGCCGGTGTTGGATTTGAACCGCGCCTTGGCACGGATCCAGTCCGCACACTCCTTCGCAATCGCGCGCTGCGTCATCTCGTTGCGCAGGCGTACCTCGAACTCCGTGCCGTAAAGACTCGTCTCACGCGAGATGCGCGGGATGTAGAACTCGCGCTTCTCCTTGGCTGCCTTTTCCCGAATAAATGTGGGCGAGGTGAAGAGGAAGCGGAACTCCTCCACGGACGCCAGCTGCGCGCGCAGTTCCTGATACGCATACATCGAGAAACACGCCGCCGCAATGGACACCCTGCTGCCGCGCACAATCTCTGCCCGCAGATCGTCGCGCACTGTGTTTGCGACGTTATCGAATATCTTCACTCTGCTCCACCAAATCTTTCCCATAGAGATTGGCTCGATCAAACTTTTGTCCCTATTATAACATATTTCAAAGAAAGCAAAAGAGGGTTCGTTGTAAAATGAAGTTGAACAGCTAAACAAAAACAAAATCCATAGTGACATCCCGTGCTATAATGGTTCCGCTACAAAACATCAGCAAAGGAGCAATCACTATGGATTACGCCTATTCTACCACAATGGAAGCTGTTCGTAAATCGGGAAAGCACTTTACCCTTGACGAAAGGGGGCAAATACAGGCACTTCACCGCGAAGGATTCTCCCTTCGCGCCATAGCCGCACGGGTTGGATGCTCGCACACGGCGATCCACTATTAGCTTAAGCGGGGGACACCCGAACGCCAAGCTGCTCGCGGGCGGTCTCCACAATATACGGCAAGGCGTGGGCAACGGGCTTACCTCGAACATCGAAAGAACTCCAAACGACCGTATAAGCTTGACAGCGCAGACTGTGCGCCATTCCTGCGTTGGATGACCGAAAGAATCCGTAAGAACAAGTGGTCGATCGACATGTGTCTCGGGGATGCTAGGGCGAACAAACGGTTCGACGAGGATGGTATCCCATGCACCAAGACGCTTTACAATATGCTGTGGGCGGGTAGGATTCCGCTGACGCTGTTCGATGTCCCGCAAGCGCTCGGACGAAAGTGCAAGCGCAAGCGAAACCGCAAGAACAAGCGCCTGAAAGGGCGTAGCATACAGGAGCGTCCTGCCCTTGTGGACGAAGGCACGGAAATCGGACACTGGGAAG
>NZ_ALJR01000023.1:0-81367 GCF_000287655.1 Selenomonas sp. FOBRC9 | reverse complement strand
GAACTAATGAACGCCAAAACGGCATGGTACGACGCTTTATCCCAAAGGGGACCGATATTGCTTGCCTCACGCCGGACACAATTCAACAGGTAGAGGACTGGATGAATAACCTCCCCAGGAAAATCCTCGGATACGATACACCCAAAGAGCGTTTCGATTCATATGTTGCTCAATTCGCTGCCTCGTAACTTTTTCCCTACTTGTCCCACTTGCTATTGCAATTTAGGGGAAATTTCCCGTCGGTTTACACGAACGCATCGCGCCCCTCATCCCTCGATGGGATAGTAATCCGCCGGCAAGGGCGCAAGGATACCGACGAAAACGAAGTCCTCCGTTCCTGTATTGCGCATTCCGTGGCATGCGCCTTTCGCCGAGACGATAACGTCGCCCTTCGCGATCGGTTCTTCCTGCCCCGGCGCGGGATAAAATACGCCCGTCCCCTGCACGCAGATCCATATATCGTCCGTCTGCGCATGCCCATGTGTCTTGATTTCCTGCCCCGGCTTCAATACCCAAACGACACCGCTCGTCGATGCCGTGCTGTAGATTGTCGTCCGCGTCGCCGTCTCCCCCGCCTTTGCCACATCCGCCAAGTGAACCCGGCGTGCCGAGAACGCTGTTCCTGCTTCAATCATTTTGAAACACTCCTTTAATCATAGATTTTAGAATACCAAACTATGCTTGTCAATTAAAATATCCGCCGCTCCAAAGAAGCGGCGGACACCAATTTTTTTATTTTTTACGATAGATGATCGGGCTGCGTCCGAGGTACTCAAACGGTGCGCTCAGGCAGTGCACGAGACGTGTGAACGGAAAGAGAATCGCAACTGCCATCCAACAGAACATGTGAATGCGGAACATGAGCGGCACATTCTCCATGTATTCAATCTGCGGGTTCAGCATGAGTACGGAGCGGAACCACGGCGAGATGGTCTCGCGGTAGTCAAATCCGCCCTGCACAGCGTTGAGCGTCGTCGATGCGCAGCCGGTGAAGATCGCGGCAAAGAGGAAGAGATAGAGCCACTTGTCCATCGTCGAGGTGTTCACCGCCATGCGGTCTTTGCCAAAGCGGCGGATCAGCAGCAGGATAAAGCCGCCGAAGAACAGCAGTCCTGCGGGGGCACCGCCGCCGAGGGCGATCATGTGGTAGAGATGTTCGTTGATGCCCACCGCCTCCGTTATAAATTTCGGGATGAGCACACCGATAACATGACCGCCGAACGCCATGACGAGCCCCAAATGGAACATGGGCCCCGCGATCTTGAGGTCGCTCTTCGAGAGGAACTGACTCGACTTCGTTGTCCAGTTGCGTTCGAACACCGTATAGCGCACGATTGTCCCCACGATGAGGAACGTGAACGCAATATAGGGGAGCACTCCCCATGCGAATTGTTTCATGATGCGGACCTCCCTACGAGACTTGCGGCTTCGGTGAGCACGACGTCAATCAAAAACGCATACGGGAGCTTTGCCTCGATCAGCCGATCCCGCAGGAGCTCCATCTTTGGACGCACCTGCGAAAGGATATACTCGGCACGCTCCTCGGGTACCGCCGCCGCAAGCTCTAGGATCGCCGGCAGATAGTCCGGCAGCTCGCGGTCAATATCGAATCCGCTGTCAAGGAAGAGCTGCTTATACGCGAGCATCTCCTCGGACTGCTTCCCAAAATCCGTGCGGTTATGCGTCGTGAGGTAAAGATTCGTGTTCTGTGAAAAGTCAAAGGTACGCACATAGGCGTCCTCAAACTCCCGGCGATCGCTCTCCACCACATACTCAAAGAACTCCGTCAGTACTTCGCGCGTCTGCGGACGCTCCACTTCGCGCGCCGCTTCGGCGTAATCGAGCAGATTCGTCCACCAATCCTCGGTGGGATATTCGAAAAGATACGCCGTGAGCATCAGTTCTTTTTGGATGCGGTTTGCCGTCTCCATCAGCAGCATCCTCCCGGACATGCGTAGCCTGTCGTTCCTTGCAGTTCGCGCAGTTTCTCATCCGCAACGCCCGCGACGCCTGCGGGGATGTTGAACCGATCCCTGCGTTTGGCAAGCCCGAGCAAGCGGTACATCGCGTCATAGGTCTCTATCGGAAATGCGAGGCTTTCGGGAACGGCATCGCCCGTCTGTTTTGCGCGCATGACGGCGCGGAGTTCGAGCATGACGTGCAGGACGCGCTCGATCGCCGCCGTGTCCCCCGCCGTGAGGAGCTGCGCGAGGTATGCCACGGGGATGCGCATCTCCGCCGCCCCCGGGAAGAATACCTCCTCCTCCACGCGCCGCGCAATGGGGCTAAGGGGCGGGACATACCAAATATTCGGCAGTGTGCGGTACTCCGGATGGAGCGGGAACGCAAGCCGCCATTCCCTGATGAGGCGGTACGAGGGCGAATCCTGCGCCGCACGAATCCAGCGCGGCGGAATGCCCGCCTCCTTTGCCGCCGTAACAACCTGCGGATCGTTCGGGTCACAGATGACCTCCATGAGCTTATTGTAAATCTCTTTCGGATCCGTGACGCTCGCGGCTTCCTTCACGCGGTTGGCATCGTAGAAGATGACGCCGAGGTAGCGCATCCGCCCGACGCAACCGTCGCTGCACACCGTCGGCAGACCGTTCTCAAGACGCGGGAAGCACAGCGTGCATTTCTCCGCCTTGTTCGTCTCCCAGTTGTAGTAAATTTTCTTATACGGGCAGGACGGTACACAGTGCCGCCATCCGCGACAGCCGTCCTGCGAGATGAGGACAACGCCGTCCTCATCGCGCTTGTAGATCGCGCCCGAAGGGCACGCCGCAACGCACGCAGGGTTGAGGCAGTGGTTGCAGAGACGCGGGAGATGCTTCATAAAGATGTCGTGGAACTCGAGCGTGATCTCCTGTCCGATTTTTTGCAGGTTGATGTCGCGGCGTGCCGACTGCCCGTCCGCGAGGTCGTCCTCCCAGTTCGGCCCCCACTTGATCTCCATCCGCTTCTGCGTGATGAGCGAGCGCGGGCGCGCGACGGGCTGATGATTCTTCCGCTTGGAGTGGAGGAGCGTCTCGTAGTCGTACGTCCACGGCTCATAGTAATCGTCCATCTCGGGCTGCTGCGGATGGTAGAACAGCTTGGCAAGACGGCTGACCATCGAGCCGGTCGCGAGCGAGAGCTTGCCGTCCTTCAGCGTCCAGCCGCCCTTCCACTTCTCCTGATTCTCCCATTCTTTGGGATAGCCGATGCCCGGCTTTGTCTCGACGTTGTTGAAATACATGTACTCCGCGCCGCGGCGGTTCGTCCACACATTCTTGCACAGGATGGAGCAAGTGTGGCAGCCGATGCATTTGTCGAGATTCATGACCATCGCAATCTGCGCTTTAATCTTCAAGCCAATCTACCTCCTCCATGCGGCGCACGACGACATACGAGTCGCGCTGATTTCCCGTCGGGCCGTAGTAGTTAAATCCGTAGCTGAGCTGCCCGTAGCCGCCGATGAGGTGGGTGGGCTTCATGTGGATATGCGTCGGCGTGTTGTGGGTTCCTGCGCGTGTGCCCGAGATCTTCGACCCCGGGACGTTGATGTGGCGATCCTGCGCATGGTGCATGAACACTGCGCCCTGCGGGATGCGCGGCGAGACGACGACACGCGAGGCGACGACGCCGTTGCGGTTATAGAGTTCGATCCAGTCGTTGTCCTTCACGCCGATCTCCGCCGCGTCCTTCTCGCTCATCCACACGCTCTGTCCCCCGCGGAACATCGTGAGCATCTGCTGCGCGTCGAAGTACATGCTGTGCGTACTCCACTTGTTATGCGGCGTCAGATATTTCAGCGTGATTTCTTTCTGCGTCCCGTTCAGGGATTTGTTCATCGGACGGAAGTCGAGAATCGGGCGGTAGATCGCCTGCGCCTCGCCGAACTCGCGCATGACCTCGTGATCCATGTAGAAATGCTGCCGCCCCGTCAGCGTACGGAACGGAACGAGTTCCTCCACGTTGGTCGTAAACGGCGTATAGCGGCGGTTCTGATTGCTGCCCGTAAAGGTCGGCGCCGTGATGGTCTGACGCGGCTGCGCAATGACTTTATCATAGGTAAAGCGATCTTCTTCGCGATCCTTTGCGAGGCGGACGAGATTCGTCAGCCCCGTGCGCTTTTCGACCGCTTCCCACGCGCGCACCGCCGTGCGCCCGTTCGTCGTCGGCGACATGCCGAGCACCGCCTCGATCGCCTGCCGCGCCTCGTAGATGGAGGGCATCCCGTAGGAAACATAATCTTTGTTCTGGATCACGCCGTTGCGCGCGCGCACTTCTTCGTAGTCTTCCGCCGAGTCCCACGTGTTGCCGTGGCTCGCCGTCTTGCCTGCGGCGTTCGGACCGAGCGCGATCCACTTTTCGTAGAGCTTCGTGTAGTCGATGATATTCTGCGCGATATTCGGCATCGTCTTGCCGGGGATCGGCTCGCACTCGCCCTTGCTCCAGTCGCGCACGATGCCGTCCGGCTGTGCCAGCTCGGTCTCGTTATCATGTCCAAGCGGCGTTGCCACAACGTTCGTGTAGGGCTTGAGGTTTGCTTCCTTGGCAACCTTTGATACCGTCTCCGCAAGCGTGCGGTAGATGTCCCAGTCCGTTCGCGACTCCCAGAGCGGATCGACCGCAGGCTGGAACGGATGGACAAAGGGATGCATATCCGTAGAGGAAAGATCCGTCTTTTCATACCACGTTGCCGTCGGCAGAACAATGTCGGAATAGAGCGCGTTGCCCGCCATGCGGAAATCGAGCGCGACGAGGAGGTCGAGCTTGCCCTCGAGCGATCCGCCCGGCTGCGCCAGCTCCTCCTTCTCCCGCCATTTGATTTCCCGCGGGTGTTCTTTCGCATCTTCCTCTTGGAAAATGCTATTCTCCGTGCCGAGGAGATATTTCAGGAAGTAATCGTTGCCTTTTGCCGACGAACCGAGCAGATTACAGCGCCAGACAAAGAGGTTGCGTGGGAAATTCTCGGGAGCGTCCGGATCCTCCCATGCGAATTTGAGGCTCTTGTCCTTGAGGCTCTTGACGATGTAGTCCTTGACCCCGTCAAGTCCTTCGCCGCCTGCGGCGGCGGCTTCGTCGGCGATCTGCTGACCGCCCTTGTTGAACGTCGGATAGGCGGGCGCCCAGCCAAGACGCGCCGCGAGGATTGCATAGTCGCCGGGATGCGTATAGCGCGCCGTTTCGTTCGGCGCCGCAAGTGCGTCTGCCTGGATCTCGTCGCTGCGCCACTGATTCGTCGCAAAGTAATAGAACGACGTGGCGTTGAGCAACTTCGGCGGTCCCTGCCAGTCCGAGCCCGACATGATGCGCGCCCAACCTTCGTTCGGGCGCAACTTCTCCTGCCCGACGTAATGCGCCCAGCCGCCGCCGTTGCGTCCCTCACAGCCCGTGAAGAGCAGGAGGTTGATGATCGTGCGGTACACGACATCCGCATGGAACCAGTGGTTGATGCCGCCGCCCATGATGATCATGCTGCGGCCGTTCGTCTTGATCGCGTTGTCCGCAAGCTCGCGCGCCGTATGGATGACGAGTTCAGGCGAGATGCCCGTGTACTTCTCTTGCCAGGCGGGCGTATAGGGCGTGTCGTCCTCATAGGAGCCGGCGCTCTCGCCGCCGAGACCGCGGTCGATCGCATAGTTCGCAAGCGTGAGGTCGTAGACCGTCGTCACGAGCACCTCGCCGTGCGCCGTCTTGACGCGGCGTACGGGGAGCGCGCGCGTAAGCGTCCGCTTTGCGCGGTCGTTGCCGAAATACGGCAGCTCGACCTCGACCGTATCCGTGCGATCGTCCCACACGGAGAGACGCGGGCAAATCTCCGCACCCGTGTCGCGGTTCTCTTCTTTGATATTCCATTTTTCCTGCGTGCTCCAACGCTCGGCGAGCGTCCCGTTCGGGATGACGATCTCGCCGGTTTTGTCGTCGACGACGTAGTAGCGGAAGTCCGCGTGCTTTTCATCGCGCCCCATGTCGCGCGAGCTGAGCATACGCCCGGGAACGTAGCCGCCGTTTCGCTCCTCGATGCGCACGAGAAACGGGAAATCCGTATACTTGCGTGTATACTCGAGAAAGAACGGCACCGTTTTATCGATATAGTATTCCTTCAGGATCACATGCCCCATCGCCATCGCCATCGCGGAGTCGCTGCCGACCTTCAGCGAGATCCATGTGTCGGCAAACATCGACGACTCGGCATAGTCCGGCGCGATGGAAACGACCTTCGTCCCTTTATAGCGTACCTCCGCCATGAAATGGGCATCCGGCGTCCGCGTCAGAGGCACGTTCGAGCCCCATGTGATGAGATAGCCCGCGTTGTACCAGTCGCTCGACTCCGGCACATCCGTCTGCTCGCCCCAGATCTGCGGACTCGCGGGCGGCAGATCGGCGTACCAGTCGTAGAACGAAAGCCCCACACCGCCCATGAGCTGCATGAAGCGAATGCCCGCCGCATAGCTCAGCATGGACATCGCAGGGATGACCGAGAACCCGAAGATGCGGTCGGGGCCGTAGGTGTACGCCGTATAGAGTACCGAGGACGCGATCAGCTCCGAGACTTCTTCCCACGTTGCGCGCACAAAGCCGCCCATCCCGCGGGCTTCCTTATATTTCTTCTGCTTCACAGGATCGGAGGCGATGCTCTTCCACGCGTCGAACGCCGTCTTGTGCTTGGCGCGCGCCTCGCGCCACAGCGCTGCGAGTTCGCCGCGCATATAGGGATATTTTACGCGATGCGGGCTATACAGATACCACGAGAACGTCGTCCCGCGCGGACAGCCGCGCGGCTCAAAATCCGGCATATCCGGCGCGGTCTCCGGATAGTCCGTCGCTTGGTTCTCCCACGCGACGATGCCGTTCTTCACATGCACATTCCAGCTGCACGAGCCGGTACAGTTCACGCCGTGCGTCGTTCGGACAGTCTTGTCGAACGACCAACGGTCGCGGTACATGTTCTCCCAGTCCCGTCCGCCCTCGTGCATCTCCTGATGCCCGTCTGCGGATACCGATGTGGGGACAAGATACTTGAACTTCTGAAAAATACTATGCACCCCAAAGCCCTCCTAAAGTTTTGCGGATACCGACAGCGATGAAATCCGATCCACCACTCCTTAATTGTAGTGTAACAAAAAAAAATCGCCTTTCCTGTGACATATCTCACAAAAAAAGGCGTTATTATCAATTTTTTCTATTTTACCTATCAGGTTTTTTTATTCAATGATGCAATCCTCCGCCCCGCAGCTCTCACAGCGCACCTCTTGGCGCAAATATGCCATATCCCGCAGAAAGATAAAGCTGCCGCGATAAGCGATGATACCGTCGCGCTTCATCTCGCTCAGCAGCCGGTTCAGGCTCTCTCGCGACATCGCCGAATAATCCGCCAGCTCCTGATTCGTCATCTCCAGCGGAATCAAGACCCCGCCGTCCTCCTCGCGACCGTAGCTGTTCGCCATGCGAATCAGCGTCGAATAGACGGCTCCCTTTTTCCCATAGAGGAGCAGGTCACGGAATTTATGATGCTGCTTTCGCATGTGTTTCGCCATGATCTTGAGCATATTGACGGCAAGCTGCGGATGCTCCTCGAGGCTGTGCTCAAGCACAGGGTACTCGATCGCGTAGACTTCCGCCGCCGTCTTTGCGATGGCGTCAAAAATATAGACACGGCGCTTTTGATAGAGCGGCAGCTCCCCGATGACGCTTCCCTGATGCGCGAGCCGGAGCGAGAGGACACGCCCCGAATCGGCACTTTTGGAAATACGGATTTGACCGCTGTGAACGAAGTAAAAATACTTCGCCGCGCCGCCCTCGTGAAAAAGGTATTCGTTTTTATGCAGTGATACGATTCTTCCCGGTACTTCATAAAACGGCTGTACCAACGCATCCGGCATGTCCATTCCTCCAAAAAGTCTTCGCATTCAGATGGCAGTATTGTGAGAAACATCACATACAGATATAGTTTTTCGTTATATACTCATAGCTATGAATAAAGGGGGTGCACCCGCGCTTCCCCGCGAAATCATAAAGGAGTGTTGTAAATTGAGCGCACAAGCGTATACCTCGCGCAGCGAAATTTTGGCGCATTGGAATCCGGAGGATACGGATTTTTGGAAGCGTTACGGCGAGCGCATTGCCAAGCGCAACCTCTACACATCGACGTGGGCGCTGACCCTCGCCTTCGTTGCATGGACGATGTGGGCAACGATTGCCGCTCAGCTCAATCAGATCGGATTCCACTTTACTGATAATGAAATCTTTACACTCGCAGCTCTTCCGGGTCTCGTCGGCGCGACGGGACGGCTCGTCTACACCTATATGCCCGCCATCGTCGGCGGCCGCAACTGGACGCTCTTTTCCACCGCGCTCCTGCTGATCCCACTCATCGGACTCGGCAACGCCGTCACCAACACCGCGACGACCTATGACGAATTCGTCGTGCTCGTCGCCATGATCGGCATTGCGGGCGCGAACTTCTCCTCGTCGATGGCAAATATCGGTTTCTTCTTCCCGAAATCGGAGAAGGGACTTGCGCTCGGCATCAACGCCGGCATCGGCAACCTCGGCGTCTCTATCATCTACCTCACCGCGCCGTTCCTGCTCGGCATGGGCTTTGGCGGACTCTTCGGTGCGCCGCTCATCAATGCTGCAGGAAAAGAGGTCTATGTGCAGAGCGTCTGCTATTTCTGGGCAATCCCGACCGCGCTGACGCTCGTCCTCGTGTGGCTCTTCATGGACAATCTGCCCATCCCGCGCCAAAGTCCACGAAGCATGATGTCCATCTTTGGCAATAAACACACATGGCTGATTACAGTCATCTACACCTGCGGCTTTGGTTCCTTCATTGGTTACTCCGCCGCCCTGGCACTGCTCCTCAACCGTGAGTTCCCGGAGATTTCATTCGCCTACGGCGCGTTCCTCGGCCCCTTCATCGGCGCGAGCGTACGCCCCATCGGCGGCTGGGCGGCGGACAAGCTCAACAGCGGCTCCATCGTCACCTTTGGCGGACTCGTACTTATGCTCGTCGCCTGCATCGTCACCGTTCTCGGCATCGAGATGCATAATTTCGCCCTATTCTTCGGCGCTTTCCTCGTCCTCTTCTTCTCGACGGGCTTCATCAACGGTGCTTCGTTCCGCATGATTCCCTTCGTCTTTGAGAATCCGGTACATGCTTCACTCGTCACGGGCTTCACCGCGGCGATCGCCGCCTACGGCGCTTTCTTCATTCCGAAACTCTTCGGCTACTCCTACGCCACATACCAGAATGTCGCGCCCGCGTTCTACTACCTTATCGGATTCACCGTCGTTACCATCATCATCACGTGGGTGTTCTACGCCCGCAAAGGTTCCGGCATCAAGTGCTGACCTCCTCCGGATATGCATAACGGGAGCTGTGATACCTGCACAAAAGGTATCACAGCTTTTCTCGTGCACAATAGTATTACGGCAAAATTGACAGCGCAATACTATGAACGAGATATAATAGAATTATACGACAAAGACTCCTCTATGGCAACTGCACAGGATCGATGAAATTCAATAAAAAAGCCGTACCGATGTATTGGTACGACATTATTTCACTGCCACTCTATAGCCCTAAGTCTCCCATTTTTATCTCCTCGACGCGGCCGTGCTCCATCTCGAAGGCGATGCCCACGGTAGGATCGTCCTCAGAGAAGTAAATATAGTCATCGCCGTAAACAAGACAGGGCTCTCCATAAATGTTACGCAGCGCGTCAACCGAGGTGCCGATCCCCACGCCCTTCCCAGAGACAAGCGTGCTGTGCGATGAAATCTTCACCCGGCGCACGGTGCCGTCTACAAAGTGAACGGTCAGACCGTTCGCATATTCATAGGTGCGAACATCCTTGCCGGGATACCGCTCGCTCCGTTTCGTCTCCATCCCCTCGGGGCTGCCGCAGCGCGCGCGGACATCCGTCTCCGGCGCCGCATAGGAAATATCGCCGAGCACGAGTCCGTCCGGTGTGAGGCGCGAGACCGCTGCCTTCGTCTCTTTACGATGTACGCGCAGACTCTCTGCTTCGCGCTGCACGGCATCGTCTGCCGAGAGCGTTTTCTCCACGTCCGCGCGGGCAATCGCCGCGGCGCGATGCACTCCGCCCGGAGACGGCACGGCGCAGTTCTGATAAAAGATATAATGGGCGGCGAAGCCTGTCAAAGCGGCAACGGCAATAAACGCCGCACACCTTTGCATGTTCAAAAGCGTTCCTCTTCCCTGTTCCCCGATTGATACAGACTATAAGATGCGCCCATTATAACGAGAGACGCTGAAAGCCCTCTGAATACTTTCTTTCAGAGGGCTTTCAGATGATAAAAGGAGCCGCCGTACAGATCTGTACGGTGACCCCTCTCCTTAGCGCAGCGGACGAAGTCTTTTGATTTACGCTTTGCCCGCGAGTTTCTTGTAGCTGTTGTAACGTGTCTCCGCGTCCTTCTGCGTCTTTTCAAAGAGCGCCTCAGCCGCCTCGGGGAAGCTGCTCTTCAGACTGATGTAGCGGTTCTCGCCCATAAGGAACTCTTGGAACTTCGAGAAATCCGGCTCCTTGGAGTCAAGACTGAACGGATTCTTACCCGTATCCACGAGCTGCGGATTGTAGCGATAGTTTGCCCAGTAGCCGCACTCAACGGCGAGCTTGCCCTCGAGCTGTGCGCAGCCCATGCCCTTGCGGATGCCGTGGTTGATGCACGGCGAATACGCGATGATGAGGGAGGGGCCGGGGTATGCTTCCGCTTCGCTGATCGCCTTGAGCACCTGATTCTGATCGGCGCCCATATCCACCTGTGCGACGTAGACGTAGCCATAGGAGATCGCCATCATGCCGAGATCCTTCTTCTTCGTCTTTTTGCCCGTCGCAGCGAACTCCGCGATGGCGGCCGCAGGCGTGGACTTCGACGCCTGTCCGCCCGTATTGGAGTAAACTTCGGTGTCGAACACCATGACGTTGATATCCTCGCCCGATGCGAGCACATGGTCGAGACCGCCGTAGCCGATGTCGTATGCCCAGCCGTCGCCGCCAAAGATCCACTGCGAGCGCTTGACGAAGTAGTCATTATCGCTGTAGATGCGGCAAAGGAGCTCATCGCTTCCCTTCTCCGCCTCGAGGAGACTCTTGAGCGCGCTCGCACGGTCACGTGTATTCTCACCCTCATCACGCTTGTCGAGCCATGCCTGCATCGCTGCGCGCAGCTCCTCGGAGCCTTTCTGCGCTTCGATCGCTTCGATCATCGCGGATGCAAGCGCTTCGCGGATGGACTTCGTACCGAGATGCATGCCGAGACCGTACTCTGCATTATCCTCGAACAGGGAATTCGCCCATGCGGGTCCCTGTCCCTGCGCATTCGTCGTGTATGGCATGGCGGGTGCGCTCGCGCCCCAGATGGAGGAGCATCCCGTTGCGTTTGCGATCAGCATCCGATCGCCAAAGAGCTGTGTGACGAGCTTTGCATACGGCGTCTCACCGCAGCCCGCACACGCGCCCGAGAACTCAAAGAGCGGCTTTTCAAACTGCGATCCAATGATCGTGGTCTTCTTCATTGGCGTATTCTTGATCGAGACCTTCTCCACATCGACGCCAAAGTCGAAATACTTCTGCGCATCGCGGAGTTTGTCGTCGAGCAGCGTCATATCGAGCGCCTTGCCCGGGCAGACCTGCGCGCAATTGCCGCAGCCAAGGCAGTCGAGCGTGGAGACCGCAATCGTGAAATTGAGGTTCTGTGCCTTGCCGGGCTTCGACTTGATGGACTCAAATCCCTCGGGCGCCGCCGCAAGCTCCTCATCGGTCGTGAGCACGGGACGGATGGAAGCATGCGGGCAGACGAGTGAGCACTGGTTGCACTGGATGCACTTCTCCTTGTTCCAGACAGGAACGGAGATCGCTGTACCGCGTTTTTCGTATGCCGTGCCGCCGAGCGGGAACGTGCCGTCCTCCATGCCGGCGAGATCGGAGACCTTGAGCTTATCGCCCTCCTGACGGTTCATGACGTTCTGAATCTTCGTGATGAACTGCGGCGTCCGTGGGTTGACTTCCACCTCTTCGTCAAAGGCATCCTTCCATGCGTCGGGGACAACAACGCGATGCAACGACTCAATGCCGTGATCGATCGCACCGTTATTCATGTTGACGACCTTCTCGCCCTTGCTCCCGTAGGAGGTTACAACGGCATCCTTGAGGTACTTCACAGCATCCTCGATGGGGATGATATTAGCGAGCTTGAAGAACCCCGACTGCATGACCATGTTAAAGCGTCCGCCGAGACCAAGCTCACGCGCGATCTGAACCGCGTTCACCGTGTAGAACTCGATCTCGTTCTGCGCGATATAGCGCTTCATCGATGCAGGCAGATGTGTATTCAGCTCCTCGTCGCTCCAGACCGTATTGAGCAGGAACTTGCCGCCCTTCTTGAGACCCGCGAGGAGGTCGTACTGACGGACATAGGACTGCTGCGAGCAGGAGATGAAATCCGCCTTATTGATGAGGTACGGACTGATGATGGGCGATTTGCCAAAACGCAGATGGCTCATCGTGATGCCGCCCGACTTCTTCGAGTCATAGGCAAAATACGCCTGCGCGTACATATCCGTCTTGTCGCCGATGATTTTGATCGCGCTCTTGTTCGCGCCGACCGTACCGTCCGAACCAAGCCCCCAGAACTTGCACGCCGTCGTCCCCTCTTTCGTGAGGTTGACGTCGCCATGGATCGGGGTAAGGCTGCGATGCGTCACGTCGTCCTCGATGCCGAGGGTAAAGCCGTGGATCGGATCGTCCTTCTTCAGCTCCTCATAGACCGCAAAGACCTGATCCGGCGTCGTGTCCTTGCCGCCGAGGCCGTAGCGTCCGCCGACGATGACGGGGTTCATGCCCGAGCTGTAATACGCCGCCTTGACGTCGAGGTACAGCGGCTCGCCGATCGAGCCGGGCTCTTTCGTGCGGTCGAGCACTGCGACCTTTTTCACCGTCTTCGGCAGATACTTGAAGAAATGCTCGAGCGAGAACGGACGGAAGAGATGGACTGAGAGAAGGCCGACCTTCTCGCCCTGCTTGTTCAGGTACTCCGCGACCTCCTCCGCCGTCTGGCAGATCGAGCCCATCGCGATGATGATGCGGTCGGCATCGGGCGCGCCGTAATAATCAAAGAGATGATGTTCGCGCCCCGTGATCTTCGCCATCTGCGCCATCGCTTCTTCGACGAGCGCCGGAATGGCGTCGTAATACTTGTTGACCGCTTCACGTCCTTGGAAGTAAATATCGGGGTTCTGCGCCGTACCGCGAATGACCGGATGCTCGGGGTTGAGCGCGCGGCGGCGGAACGCGTTCACCGCATCCCAGTCGAGGATCTTTGCGAGATCGTCGTACTCCACGACCTCGATCTTCTGAATCTCGTGGGACGTACGGAATCCGTCAAAGAAGTTGATGAACGGAATGCGTCCCTTGATTGCAACGAGATGCGCGACGGCAGCGAGATCCATAACCTCCTGCACGCTCGATTCGGCGAGCATGGCAACGCCCGTCTGGCGTGCCGCCATGACGTCCTGATGGTCGCCGAAAATATTCAGTGAGGAGGCCGCAATCGCACGCGCGCTCACATGGAACACGCCGGGCAGCAGCTCGCCCGCAATTTTATACATATTTGGAATCATGAGCAGGAGCCCCTGCGACGCCGTGTATGTCGTCGTGAGCGCCCCCGCCTGAAGCGAACCGTGCACTGCTCCTGCCGCGCCCGCCTCGGACTGCATCTCGATGAGACGTACCTTCTGCCCGAAAATGTTCTTCATGCCCTTTGCGGCGAGACCGTCCACATGCTCCGCCATCGGCGAAGACGGTGTGATCGGGTAAATCGCCGCCACATCCGTAAAGGCATACGAAATGTAACCGGCGGCTGTGTTGCCGTCCATCGTCTTCATTTTTTTCGCCATCTTACTGCTCCCTTCCTAAAAAGAGAAATATTGATACATTTCCCCATCAGTTTGAAATATAATCCACAGTAGTATAGAAATATATGACCTTGCAAACTCTTCTGATAACAAGAATCAGAAAAAATATCTATGAAGGCACACTCCTCCTATACTTTTCGTTTATTATACAACGGAAAAACGCCCTTGTAAACACGATAGACTTTCTCAAACGTAGAACCGACACCGTTTATCCATTGTTTTTTATGATGAAATCATCTATAAATCCTATCAAAAAACGAGCCGCCGTCAGCAGCTCGTTCGTCCAAGCAAAGGATGTTCCGTTGGTCTCAGATCCCGCACGCGGATGAGACGCAGCGCTTCGTCGAGGTCGATGTCCGCGCGACCCGTCTCCGTTTCGTACACATAGACGGGCGTCTGCGCGCCGACCTCACTGCCCGGCATATATACATACTCGGCAGTCCGTTTGTCGCCAAAGATGATGCCCCGCAGGAGCTGTTCCTCGCGTATCAAAACATATCCCTCCGCCACAGCAGGTAGACAGCCCCAGTCGACACGAGCGAAGCGATTACAACAATGCGCACGAATCCATATGGATCATCCGTAAACGGCACCGGCACATTCATCCCGAAGAAGCTCGAAATCACGGTCGGGATCGCGAGGATGATCGTGATCGCCGCGAGGAATTTCATCACGAGGTTCAAATTGTTCGAGACAATCGACGAGAAGGTATCGGCGAGCCGCGCGAGAATCTTGCTGTACATCTCGACCATCTCGCGCGCCTGCTTGTTCTCGATGATGACGTCCTCGAGCAGATCCTCGTCCTCCTCGTACATCTTAATGATATGATGCACGGACGTATTCGTCCGAAGACGCATCAGCCGGTCGAGCACCGCCCCGTTCGAGCGCAGCGCCGCGTTGAAATACGTCAGACCTTTTTGGAGCTGCAAGAGGCGCAGGATCTCGCTGTTCTTCATATCATGGCGCAGGCGATCCTCGATCTCCTCGGAGAGCTTGCTGATCTGACGCAGATAGCGCAGATAGAACACGTCCGATTTATAGAGAATCTGAAAGAGGAACCGCGTCCGCTTATAGGTGCGGAACAGTTTCGCCGTGCGCTCGTTGAACTCCGCCATGACGGGCGTCTCCTCAAGACAGACCGTGATGACGTGTTCGTCCGTGAGGATGATCGCGAGCGGCAGCGTATCATAGCTGTCCTCGCCTCGGTAGACCGGGACATTCGTCAGGATCATGACCGAGTCGTCCTCAATGTCCGTATGCGACCGCTCCTCATCATCGAGTGCGGACCGCAGAAAATCGGGGTCAACCTCTGTGAGCGTGCTGACCACCTTCAACTCGTACGGCGTCGGATTCACGATATTGATCCACGCGCCTTTGCTGAGCGTTTTGAGGGACAGCTCCTGCAGCGGTCCCGATTCCATGGATTTATAAATTTGCAGCAAGGGAGAGCGCTCCTTTCCGAACCGCCCTCCTCCGTCAATGTGAAATCAAATCTGCGGAGCGAAGAGAGGACGGGTAATGTCGATGCGATTTGGGTTGCAAAGGTGTGTCGTCCATGCTCTTCACTTCCTTTCAAAATATATGTGCTCGAATTGACCGAATGCATTGTAGCGCAAACGCACGCACTTGTCCATAGTGCACGTGAAAAACTTCTCCGCGCGTGGCGGCTCAGACGTTGAAGCGGAAATTCACCACATCGCCGTCCTGCATCACATAGTCCTTCCCCTCAAGACGAACGAGTCCCTTGTCGCGTGCCGCCGCAACGCTGCCGAGCACGACGAGATCGTCATAGCTCACGATCTCCGCGCGGATGAAGCCGCGCTCAAAATCCGTATGAATCTTGCCCGCCGCCTTCGGCGCCGTCGTCCCGCGCGTGATCGTCCACGCGCGGCACTCGTCCTCGCCCGCCGTCAGGAACGTCTGAAGTCCGAGCAGCGCGAACGCACCGTGGATGAGACGGTCGAGACCGCTCTCTTTGAGACCGAGATCCTCGAGGAACACCGCCGCTTCCTCCGCGTCCAGCTCCGCGATCTCCTCCTCCAGACGCGCCGAGACCGTAACGACCTGCGCGCCCGTGCGCCCAGCATATTCCTTGACCGTCTGCACATGCGGGTTCTCCGCGTCGGCAGTTGCCGCTTCGTCCTCGCCGACATTCGCGACATAGAGGATCGGCTTGCGCGTGAGGAGATTCAGATCGCGCAGGAGTGTCTGTTCTTCCTCCGAGAGCTCCGCTTCGCGCGCTGGTCGCCCCGCGTCGAGCACGGATTTCAGACGTTCGAGCGCCGCGGCTTCCGCCTTTGCCTCCTTGCTTCCCGATTTCAGCAGCTTCGTCACCTTCGCCGCGCGCTTTTCCACCGCCTCGAGATCGGCGAGGCACAGCTCAGTCTCGATGATGTCGATGTCGCGCAGCGGATCGACAGCCCCCTCCACATGCGTGATGTCCGAACTCTCAAAACAGCGCACCACATGCGCGACCGCATCCACCTGACGAATGTGCTCAAGGAACTTATTGCCAAGCCCCTCCCCCTTCGACGCGCCCTTCACGAGCCCCGCAATATCCACGAACCGCACGCTCGCAGGCGTCGTTTTCTTGGAATGATAGAGATCCGTCAGCACCGTCAAGCGCGCATCCGGTACCGCCACCACGCCGACGTTTGGCTCGATCGTGCAGAACGGATAGTTTGCCGCTTCCGCCCCCGCTTTCGTAATCGCGTTGAAGAGCGTGCTCTTGCCCACATTCGGCAGTCCGACAATACCGACCTCAAGATTGCTCACAGGGATTCCTTCTTTCACCGGATTTTATTTCAAAGTACGTTATTTTAATGAATATACTTGTTATGTTATACCAAAAAACGCCGAGAACGTCAATCGTCACACGCTCTTATTATAATATATGAACACGTATTTATATAAAAGTTGCATTTGATACTTTTCTTTTTCAAAAGATGTGTTATAATCGGGATAACTTGAAGGTTTTACCTTCCATAATCGCTTTATGTTTCCCATACAGGAGGTTTATATTATGGCTATCACCAAGGATATGAGCATCATCGACATCGTTCAGCAGTACCCCGACACCGTGGACATCCTCATGAACGCAGGCATGGGCTGCCTCGGCTGCGCAGCGGCTCACTTCGAGAACATCGAGCAGGGCGCCATGGCACACGGCATCGACATCGACGCGCTCATCGACGCGCTCAACGAATCCATCGGCGAGCCGGCGGCTGCGGCACAGTAAAACACATACGAAAATAATGCCCCCATGAGGACAGGTTGTTCTCATGGGGGCGTTTTCTATATCTGTAAAAATCATTGCGGCTGATGCAGAAAGAGTGCTTTTCCCTCCGGAGTTTCGCAGACCAAATCGCAGTTCGCCGACAGCAGATTGCCGGCAAGGACATAGTTGGCCGCTCTGCACCAGTCACGGATCATCGCCTCGTCGAATCCGAGGCAATAAGCGATATTCCCGACACTCTAAAAACGCGCGCTCCTCCTCCGTGAGTTCCGTCCTCTCTAAAAGCTCCGGGCGGCGCCGGAGGGTTGCGAGGAGGGACATGCGGCGGCGCCAGCGCGCGATCTCGGCGTGGTTGCCGGAGAGGAGGACGTCGGGGACGTCCCTCCCCTCGAAGGAGCGCGGGCGCGTGTACTGGGGATAGCCGAGCAGTCCGTCATAGAAGGAGTCCGTCGGCGCGGACGTGTCGTCGCCGAGAACGCCGGGCAGCATCCGCGCGGTGGCGTCGACGAGGAGCATGGCGGGGATCTCTCCGCCGGTGAGTACGAAGTCGCCGACGGAGACGAGGCGGTCGGCGAGGTCGTAGATGCGTGCGTCGAATCCCTCGTAATGTCCGCAAATCAATATGAGCTGCTCGTAGGCGGAGAATTCTTTTGCCATCGTCTGTGTGAACACATCGCCGGCGGGGTCAAAGATGATCGTGCATCGCCCCCCCTCGTATGCCGCGCTCTCCTCCCTGACGGCGCGGACGGCGGCGTACATCGGCTCAGGCTTTAAGACCATGCCCGCGCCGCCGCCGAAAGGGCTGTCGTCGACGTGGCGGTGCTTATCCGCGGAGTAGTCGCGAAAGTTCGTATAGTGTATGTCCAAGATGCCGCGCGCCGCCGCTCTGCCAATGATGCTGCTGCTAAAAACGCCCGCGAACATTTCGGGAAAGAGCGTGACCAGATCGATCCTCATATGCGTTCCTCTTCTTCCGTTGATGATGCACACTATTATATCATAAAGACGGCGGCGTGCCGCGCACATTTTTTCCGAAACGGCTACAGAAAATCCGCGCTTTGCGTTATAATAAGAGCATCGACAACGGCCCGAAGGATTTGGAGCAGTTTTATGGACATCAATCTCGCCCTATTCAACACGAACATCGGTCGACAAAAGCCGGAGAATATCGTTCACAGCGAAGCCGCCTGCCCGTTCTGCGAGCCGGACAAGCTCACAGGCATCATCGAGACGGACGGCGACATCATTCTGCTGAAAAATAAATACAATGTCCTTGAGGGCGCGGATCAGTTCGTGCTCATCGAGGGCAGTGAATGCTGGGCGGACATGCCGGACTATACGCCCGAACACATGCACCGGCTCATCGCGTTCGGCATGAGACATTGGGCGCGTCTGCGGCGGAGCGGGAAGTACGAGGCGGTGCTCTTCTTTAAGAACTACGGTCATTATTCGGGCGGGACGATCCGCCATCCGCACATGCAGCTCGTGGGCTTCCCTCATTTGCAGACGCAGCTTCTCTTTCGCCGCAGCGATTTCGAGGGTCTCAAAGTCGCGGAAAAGGACGGCGTGACGCTGAGTCTCTCCGCAGAGCCGCGCGTCGGCTTTTGGGAGCTGAACATTGTCCCGCGCGACGCGTCGGACACGGATACGATCGCGGACTATATTCAAATCGCGGTGGATTTCCTGATGCATCGCTTTCATCGGCGGCTGGACAGCTACAATATCTTTTTCTACAACGACGGCGAGGAGATCTTTTTGAAGGTACTGCCACGCTTTGCCACGTCACCGATGTTCGTCGGCTACAATATCCGGCTCGTGCCGTCGAATCTGGAGGAGATGTGCGCGCGCATCCGGTCGATTTACTTTACGGACAGAGAGAACGGGAGTCTCCATGACAGAAGAGCAAAATGAGCAGTCGCCGCCGAAACGGCGGCGAAAGAGTACGGGATCAAAAGGAACGAGAGGCACAAAGAAGCGCGCTGCGCGGCGCAAAAGCGTGCCCAAGAAACGCACGGGACTTCTCTGTCTCATATGCGTCCTCCTCGTGTTCGTCCTCTGTGCCGGCACGTTCCTCTTCTTTCCGCGCACATGGCAGGGCATCGGTCTGTTGCTGCCGGATGCCGAACGGCAAAAGCCCGCAAACGAGCTCCACGAGGTCTATGAGCCGGATGCCGGGGAGCGCATTATGCGCGTGCTCTTCGTGCGCCGCGCGATCGAGGCGCGTCTGAACCGTGAGGACTACGTTCCTATCGACCGCATCGGGCCCAACCTCGGGCGTGCGGTCGTCGCGGTGGAAGATCGCCGCTTTTACACGCACATGGGCTTCGATGCGACGGGCATGGCGCGCGCGGCGCTCGTCAACATTCAGCACGGGCGCATCGAGGAGGGCGCGAGCACGATCACGCAGCAGCTCGTCAAAAATCTTTTCCTCGCCAATGAGCAGACCTTCACTCGCAAAGCGGAGGAGCTGCTGCTCGCGCTCGACATCGAACTCGCGTATACGAAGCCCGAGATCCTTGAGATTTATCTAAACGTCGTCTACTACGGCGCGGGCTTCTACGGTGTGGGCGCGGCATCCGAGGGATACTACGGAAAATCCCCGGACGAGCTCGACCTCCCCGAGGCGTCGATGCTCGCGGGCATCCCGAACGCGCCGTCAACGCTCTCCCCCTTCGTCGATTTCATCGCGGCAAAAAAGCGCCAAGCGATTGTGCTTGACGCTATGGAGGCGCAAAACTATATTGATCGGCGCACGGCGGAGGATGCGAAGATTCAGCCGCTCATCCTGCGCCCGAAGCCGTGACCTAGCGGTCGATGAGCGCGCGCCCCTCGGAGAACAGCCCGATGCGCGTCACATATGCCTCGCCGGGATCGATGGGCAGATCAAAATCCCGCGCCATGAGCGTGAGGATTTCGATCGGCTTGACACTGCCCGCGGGCGTGACAACGAGATTCATCCAAAAAATCAGCCGACCATCCTCCAATCGGACGGTAACGGGCGACTTTAGAAATGCCTTTGTCTCGATCTCGCGCTTTTTCTTTGGCGTGACGCGGTGCCACACGGCGGTCTCGGCTTCGTTGTAGCGGCGTACGCTCTCCTCCACGAGCGCGGCGTCGCCCGCATAGGCGACGGCGATGCGGTAGCGCGCCTCGTCGACGTCCGCCATGAGCGCCTTGTGCTTGCCCTCCAGCATCCGCAGGCGAATCATGTCCGCCCCCACGGGCAGGTGGCGGCGCAGCCGCGTCATCACCTCGGCGGCGGGGAGCACCTCCGTCATCTCAAAGTCGACGTATTCGGCATCGCTTGCCGCGCCGAGGGAGAGCGCCGAGGCAAACGCCACCTTCATATGCGGATTGAACCCCTCGGAATATGCCATCGGCAAATGCGCGCGCCTGCACGCCCGCACAAAGAGATTCGCATAGTCGAGATGAGAGACGTAACGCAACTCCTCTCCCTTCGTAATCAGTCCCCGATAGGTCGTCAACGTACGCTCCTGCGGGGGATTTTTTACGTTCGTTTCGTCGGTCTGCGCCGCAGTCGGCAAAACTTCTGCGGGCGCCGCTTGCACCTCCTCTGCCGTGCGCTGCTGCTCCACCGCCGCGTAGTCGACAATGTCGACGCCGAGTGTCGGACAGATGCCGCAACCTGTGCAGTGCGTGCGGCGGCAGTCGACCGTGAGCGAGGCGGCAAGCGCCTTTTGCCACTCCTGCCGGAGGAACCGCTCGAGCACTCCTGGGGACGTGTGCGCCCACGGCAGCGGCTCGCCGATCGTACGCGTCCGCCTGCTGAAATACGTCCAGTCGATGCCGCAGGTCTCGAACGCGGCAAAATAGCGTGCGTCGTCGAAGAGATCCGACCAGCCGTCGAACTTCGCGCCGTTTCTCCACGCCTCATAGAGCGCGGGCGCAAGGCGGCGGTCGCCGCGCGCAAAGACGCCCTCGATGACGGAAAGCCGCGCGTCGTGGTAGTGGAACGAAATGGAGCGATCCGTGATATGCTCCTTGAGGAGCTGCTGCCTCCGTTGGAATTCCTCGATGGAAAGCTGACCGAACCACTGGAACGGGGTATAGGGCTTCGGGACGAAGCAGGAGACGGAGACCGTCACCTTAACGCCGCGCCTGCCGCGAATCTCCGTGTAGAGATCGACGACCCTTTTTGCGAGGCGCGCGATGCCGATGATGTCCTCGTCCGTCTCGGTCGGCAGCCCCATCATGAAGTAGAGCTTCACCTGTTTCCACCCGTGTCGGAACGCCGCGCCGCACGCTTCGATGAGGTTTTCCTCCGTGACGCCCTTGTTGATCACGTCGCGCAGCCGCTGTGTCCCCGCTTCGGGTGCGAACGTCAGCCCCGACTTTCTGACCTGCTGCATCTTGTGTGCGAGATCGATGGAAAAACTGTCGATGCGCAGCGACGGCAGGGAGAAGCTGATCTGCTCGCCGCGGTAATCGTCCATGAGATCGTCGACGAGACGTCCGAGGCACGAATAATCCGCCGAGGAGAGCGAGGTGAGACTCATCTCATCATATCCCGTCGCCTCCGTGAGTCCGTGCGCCATGCGCCGCAGGCACGCCTCCGTCCGCTCGCGCGCGGGGCGATAGGCGATGCCCGCCTGACAGAACCGGCAGCCGCGCGAACAACCGCGAAAGAGATCGAGCATCAGACGGTTGTGCACAATGTCCATATAGGGGACGATCGGATGCTCGACGGACATCACGTCGTCCATATCCTTCACGACGCGCTTGTAGATCACGGGACGCGCGCCGGGATGCAGCGGACGCAGCTCCGTAAAGTTCCCCGCCGCGTCGTACTGCGGCTCGTAGAAGGACGGCACATAGATGCCGTCTACATCGAGCAGGCGCGTCAGAAAGCCGCGCCGTCCGCCCGGACGTCCCGCCGTGCGCCACGTGATGAAGGCGTCCGCGATCTCGAGAATGACCTCCTCGCCCTCTCCGATGACAAAGAAGTCAAAGAAGTCCGCGATCGGCTCGATATTATAGACGCATGGACCGCCGCCAACAATGAACGGCGCATCTTCACCGCGCGCGGATGCATAGAGCGGGATGCCCGCAAGGTCGAGCATATTGAGCACATTGGAGTAGATCATCTCGTATTGGAGGGAGAATCCGAGGAAGTCAAATGTATGGATTTCCCGGCGCGATTCGAGGGAAAAGAGCGGGATGCCCTTCTCCCGCATCTTTTCCTCCATATCCACCCACGGCGCATAGACGCGCTCGGCGAGAATGTCCGCGCGGCGGTTCAATATCTCGTAGAGGATGGCAAGTCCGAGATTGCTCATGCCGACCTCGTAGACGTCGGGGAGCGCGAGCGCGAACCGGCACGCCGCCGCATCCCAGTCCTTGCGGACGGCGTTCCACTCGCCGCCCGTATACCGCGCCGGCTTTAATACGGACTGCAGGATGCTGTGATCAAGCTGCACCATCTCTTCCCATTCCTCCATGATTCAAAATACTTCAAATAAAAAGGACTGCCGCACGCAGGCAAGCAGCCCCACAGTGATGTCAACCTTCTAAAACAGCAGTTTTTGCCGCCGCAGCTGAATGTTCAGCAGAATCGCGATCGCCATGATATTCGTCGTGAGCGAGCTGACGCCGTAGCTCATGAGCGGCAGCGGAATCCCCGTGACGGGCATGATGCCCATCGTCATGCCCGCGTTGACGAGCACATGGAACGCGAGCATCGAGGTGATGCCGACCGCGAGCAGCCGCCCGAAGAGATCGCTCGCATCCTGCGCGATCCGTATTCCCCGCCACAGGATAATGAGATAGAGCAGGAGCAGTACGGCGCATCCGACAAAGCCGAGCTCCTCTCCCACGACGGAGAAGATGAAGTCCGTATGGTTCTCCGGCAGGAAGTTGAGCTGACTCTGCGTCCCGCTGAACAGTCCTTTGCCAAAGAGCATTCCCGAGCCGATCGCGATCTTGGACTGGATGATGTGATAGCCCGCGCCGAGCGGGTCGACGTTCGGATCCATAAAGACCATGATGCGCATTTTCTGATAGCCCTTGAGAAAATGCCAAACGACAGGCATTGCCGCGATCCCTAGCCCGAAGATCCACGCGAGCATCCTGAGGCGTATCCCCGCGGCAAAGACCATACCGAAGAAAATCGCGAGAAAGACGAGCGATGTACCGAGATCCGGCTGCTTGAGCACGAGCAGGAACGGCACGCCGACATAGGCGGCGACGGGGAGGAGTTCGCCAAGCGTGTTGATCTTCCCGCCGCGCTTTTCGAGCATCGCTGCGAGCGCAATGATCATGATGAGTTTTGAAAATTCCGAGGGCTGTATGCTGATGGGACCGAGTGCGATCCACCGCTGGGCGCCGAGCGCCGTCTGACCAACCAGCATGACCAAAATCAGCAAAACGAGATTGAAGATATAGAAATAATTTCCATATCGCTGCAGAATCTTATAGTCAAAGTTCATCAAAAAAACTGCAAGTGCAATGTCCACAAGGATCGAAACGCCCTGGCGCTGTACGAACCAATAGCGTTCATCGCTCGGCGCATTGATATGTGTCGCGCTGCCGATGACCACAAGGCTCATGATAACGATCGCCGCAGCTGCGATAATCAGTGTGAGATCCGTACGTCGCAGCAGACGTTTTGATAGTATCATCGCCCGCCGGAGCCGCCGTGCTGTACGCTGACGACGGGAATATTGACCACGAGTGCCATCGTGTCGTTCTCGTTCTCGAGTGCAAACTCCATTTCACGCGTATCAATATACATATATTTCGAGATCACCTGTATGATCTCCGCGCGCATATTATCCATGATCTCCGGCGATACATTTGCCCGATCATTGATGATGACAAGTTGGAGACGGCGGCGCGCAACGGAGCCGGAGCTTTCTTTCTTGCCGAGAAGCCTCTTGAGTGCATCAATCACGTTCGCCCCTCCTTAATTTTTCCCAAAGAGTTTGCCTTTGATCGTCTCCCAGAGACTTTCCTTTGCAAATTCACGAAACGGAATGTCCTCGCCGCAGAGACGGCCTACCACGTCAAGATATGCCTGCCCCGCGGGGGAATCCGGCATTGTCACGCACGGCTCGCCGCGATTCGTGCTCGTAACGACCGTCTCATCGTCCGGAATCTGACCGATGCAGCCGACGGAAAGAATATCGTCAATGTCGTTCATATCGAGCATGTCGCCCTTTTCCACCATCTTCGGACGAATACGGTTGACAATAAGACGTATGTCCTCTTTGTCGGCGCGCCCCAGTTCACCAATGATCTTGTCCGCATCGCGCACCGCAGAAATCTCCGGCATCGTCACGACAATGGCAGTATCGGCGGCGGCAATTGCTGTCTTGAATCCCTGCTCGATACCCGCCGGACAGTCGATGATGATAACATCATATGCACGACGCAACTCCTCACAGAGCGCCGCAAGCTCCTCCGGATTCACCGCGCTCTTATCCTTGACCTGAGAGGTTGGTAAAAGATAGAGGGAGTCGTATTTCTTATGACGAACAAGCGCTTTCTTATACGGCACACGCCCTGTCGTCACATCTACCAAATCGTACATAATGCGGTTCTCAAGTCCAAGCAGGAGATCGAGATTACGCAGTCCCGTATCGGTGTCAATGAGCACAACGCTCTTGCCGCGCATAGCAAATCCGACACCGATATTGGCAGTCGTCGTCGTCTTGCCGACGCCTCCTTTGCCCGATGTCACCACATAGATCTCACTCATATGCTATCCTACCTCTCTATTGGTTCAATAACAATCTGACCGTCCCTCACATAGGCGCGCTCCGCCTTGCCGGAGTCCTCCGGTTCGTCCGGTGAACGCGCCACATAGTTCGCAATGCGAATCTGTGTCGGCATCAGATGATCTGCGATAATAAATGCAGTCGAATCCCCCGCTGCCCCCGCATGGACGACGCCGCGGCACGTACCCCGAATATCGACGCTGCCGCCCGCGATGATCTGTGCCCCGGGGTTGACGTTGCCGAATACGATGACGGAGCCTTCCGTCTCAACTGCCTGTCCACCGCGCAGTGTCTTGTCAATGACGAGCATTTGCCGGAGTTCCGAGGACTTTGCTGCGACCTGTACTGAAGAGTGGTGTGCCTCTTCCGGTTGGTCTAACAGAGGATTCTCTGCCGCAATTTGCCTCGCTGGCGACTTTGCCGGCACCGGTTTGGCAAGGCGACAGATAAGACCGTGCGTCCGAAAGAGTTCCTGCAGCTCCTTCAGCTCGTCTTTGGAAAACAAATCCCGCGGCACATATACAAGCGTACCGCGCAGAAAGAATCCGGAGCCGGACTCGAGTTTTCTCCCCAGTTCCTCCACAATCTCCGCAAAGGACATATCCGTCGGAAAAGCAAGCATCAGTCCGTTGTTTTCTCCCTTAATCTTGATCTTATCCTCACTCATTGACTTCCCTCACTCTTCCCCTGCGTACTCTCTATCTGTTTATCAAGACCGAATGCCGCCTCGAGAATCCGCCGCGCAATCGGTCCTGCCGCAACCGAACCAAACCCTCCCTGCTCCACGATGACCGCCACTACGACATTCGGATTCTTATAAGGACCGTATGCGACGAACCAACTATGGTCTCTGCCCTGTGAGTTCTCTGCCGTCCCGGTCTTACCCGCAATATCGACGGGAAATCCGGCAAAGAGCTCCGTGCCCGTGCCGAGTTTCGTCACACTATGCAGACCTTCCTGCACATGATGGATCACGCTTGGATCAACCTCTAAAGTAGAAAGCAGCTCCGGTTTGATCTCTCGCACTGTATTTCCATTTACATCGACAATGCGCTGTACAAGATGCGGACGGTAACGCTGCCCGTTTGCCGCAATCTCCGATACGACCATCGCCGCCTGCAGCGGTGTCACAAGATTGAACCCCTGACCAATCGCTGCATCAAAGGTCTCTGAGAGATACCATTCGCCGTCCTCGTAGTTATCTGCCTTGTACTTGCGGTTCGGTACAAGCCCTTCTGCCTCATAAGGAAGGTCAATACCCGTCCGCGTACCGAGTCCAAATAGACGTGCATAACGCTCGAGTGTATCCACGCCGAGGCGGTTTCCCATCTCATAGAAGTACACATTGTCGGAGTGTGCCATCGCCTGCTCAAAATCAATCCAGCCAAGCGCCTCTCCCCCCGCATTGGTCTTTGGAATAATCCAGTGCCGCCCCGAATCAAAAATCTTTTCCTGCGCTGTGACCTTGTGCTCTGCAAGTGCCGCCGTTCCCGTCACAATCTTAAACGTCGAACCGGGCGGATATTCTCCCGTAATCGCCTTGTTATCCATCGGATGATAGGGATTGTTGTTGAGCATATTCCAGTTCACGGTCGAGATTCCGCCCGCAAAGAGATTCGGATTGAACGCGGGACGACTCACCATCGCGAGGATCTCACCTGTCTGGGGGTTCATCACGACCGCCGCCGCAGCATGGGCATGGACGGCGGCAAGCTGATCGTCAACCGCACGCTCGGCTGCCTCCTGGATGTGGCTGTCAATTGTCAGTACAAGGTCATTTCCCGGTATAGGGGACTGACGTCCCAGAATTTGCACAGGGCGTCCCGAGACGTCCACCTCAACCTGCTCACCGCCTTTGATGCCGCGCACTTCCTTGTCATAGACACGCTCAAGACCAAATTTACCGATGATATCGCCGGACTTATACCCCTCACCCTTGCGGCGCTCCAGCTCCTCCTCGTTGATCTCGCTGACATAACCGAATACATGCGCAGCATATTCGCCGAAAATATAGTCGCGTACAGGCAATACCTCGACAACAACACCCGGATAACTGTCTTTTTGCTCCTCGATAATGGAAACTATATCGGGCAGGACATCGTTTTTAATACGAATTGGATCAAAACCGATATGCGCATCAATTTTCTTTTGAATCTCCTCGACCGGTACATGAATCAGCGCTGACACACGCGCAATGACCTCGGGCGAAATCGGCTCTGTAAGCGGCAGCAACGATACGGTAAAACCGGGTCGATTCGTTACGAGGAGTTCACCGTTGCGGTCGTAAAACGTCCCCCGCGCCGCTTCTGCAGGAATGATACGGATACGATTGCCCTCCGCGAGGCGCGCGTACAGCTCTCCATCATATACTTGGAGATACCCTGCGCGACCAATGAGGACGAGAATGATGCAGACCGCTACCACGCGCAGGAACTGCAGGCGGCCGCTGAAATCTTCATTTTCGTTCACAGTTACACTCCAAGAATATCCTTTCCTAACGCTTTGGCTGACTCATATGTTTATCGAGCCGAAACGTCATCCAATGAATCGGATAGGCGAAAATCAGCTGAAAGATCAGCAATAAAAAGAGTACGCGCCCCATGTGCAAAAACGGATTGTACCGATAGCCGAGTAAATACACGATCAGTGCTGAAATCACATATTTAGCGATTGTCGCCGCAATGGACGCCGTAATCGGCAAAAAAAACTGTTCTTTGAACACGCGATCAGAAAACCTGCCAAAGAAAAGCCCGATGAGCGTCAATGTGAAGGCATGCAGTCCAAAAAAAGAACCGATACTGAGATCCTCCAGCAACCCGAGAGAAAAGCCAACCAAGCTCCCCCTTGCACTGCCGCGCAGGAATGCATAAGACACTGTCGCCAAGAGAAGTAAATCCGGAACCACACCATATACAGCGATAAGCGGCATAAAAGAAAACTGTAAGACAAAGAGGGCAATGAAAAACAGGATTAAAAATCGATATTTCTTCACTGCGACTCCGCCTTTGTCTGTACCGATTTTGCCTGTGCCGCCGAAATCTCTGCCGCTGCGGCAGCCCCCGGGCTCAAGGGCATCGCTTGGATAGGATCGGGCGGTGCCTCACGTGATGCTGTGATGATCGCCACATCCTCGAGGCGCTGAAAATCCACCGCCGTCTCAATGACAGCAACTTTCAGGAGTCCACTGTCATCGCTCTTCTGTGCAGCAACATGACCGACCATGAGTCCCTTCGGATAGACCCCGCCAAAGCCCGACGTCACAACGGCGTCGCCGTCCTCAACATCGGCATTGCGCGGGATATTGACCATCTGCGGCATATACGGATTGTCCAGCGTCCCTGTGACAATGCCGTTCACACGCGAATCGGCGCGCTGAATGAGTGTTCCGACGGAGGAACGCACATCAAGGATAAGCTGTACTTTGGACGAGACCGGGCCGACCTCCATAATGCGTCCCACAAGACCTTTGCCCGTAACGACTGGCATGTTCTCTCGAACGCCGTCCTTTGCGCCACGGTCGACCACGATTGTGCTCGTCCAGAACGCCGCGTCACGTCCGATCACACGTGCAGCAAGGAGATCAAACTGATGCACAGACTCCTTATACGAGAGGAGTTCGCGCAAGCGCATATTTTCAGCGGCGTACTCCTCTGCCGTAGTATTCTCCTGCCGCAGCTGTTCGATCTCGTTTTTGAGCATTTTATTCTGCTCATGTACCGTTGCGATCTCCCAAATATTCGACGTCAGTGACCTAATCCGGCTGCCGCACCATGAGGCTGCCATCTCGAACGGTGCGAGCACCGTGCCCACTGTACTCGTCGATGCGGATGCTTGAAACCGCCCTCGTGCGGCAAAGAAAATGATGCAGAACAGAGCCAACAGAACGAAGAGCAACGCCCAGATCTTTGGTCCCGACTGCCTTGCCCGTCCGAGTCTGTCAATCATTGTTTCAGTTTCTTCGATGCCATGACAACACTCTTGAGGAGACCAATGTTCTCAAGTGTCCGCCCCGTCCCCTCGCCAACGCAGGAGAGCGCGTCCTCCGAAACGAGAACAGGCATTCCCGTCTCGTGTGAAAGAAGCTTATCGAGGTTCGTCAGGAGAGCACCGCCGCCCGTCATCATGATGCCGTGATCCATGACGTCTGCCGCGAGTTCCGGGGGCGTCTTTTCGAGTGTGGTCTTCACTGCATCAATGATCTTGTAGATCGGCTCGTTCAGCGCTTCCCGAATTTCCTTCGCATGAATCGTCAGGGTCTTTGGGAGACCGCTTACAAGATCCCGCCCTCGAATATCCATCGTACGATCCATGTCCGGCGTTACAATCGCGGTGCCAACCGTGATCTTAATCTCCTCCGCCGTGCGCTCACCGATCATGAGATTATACATGCGCTTGATGTACTGCACAATTGCAGAGTCCATCTCGTCGCCGCCGATTCGAATAGATCGGCTCGTCACGATGCCGCCGAGCGAAATTACAGCGATCTCCGTCGTACCCCCGCCGATATCGACGACCATACTGCCCGTTGCCTCTTCGACCGGAAGCCCTGCACCGATCGCCGCAGCCATCGGCTCCTCAATGAGATATGCTTCGCGTGCGCCTGCCTGTTGTGCAGCATCGATGACCGCACGCTTTTCTACCTCCGTGACCCCTGACGGAACACCGACCACCACACGCGGACGGACAAACGACTTTGAGCGCATTGCCTTACGAATGAAGTATTTCAACATCGCCTGCGTCACGTCAAAATCCGCAATCACGCCGTCCTTCATTGGACGAATCGCGACAATATTGCCGGGTGTACGCCCGATCATCTGCTTTGCTTCCTCGCCGACGGCAAGCACATCTCCCGTATCATTCTTTATTGCAACAACGGAGGGCTCGCGCAGTACGATTCCCCTGCCCTTTACATGCACCAGTGTATTTGCAGTACCGAGATCGATGCCCATATCGTGTCCACCAAAAAGACCAAACATTGTAAAAGGAGTCTCCTTCCATCAGATGAAAATACATCGCTTAAGTATAATTCCGGTTGCATATATGCTTACACAGAATATGCTACGTCAGTATATCATACGCAAGTTTATTTTTCCATGAGATTTTATCGGAAAAATACAATAGGTTACGTTGGCTAAATTACAAGTACTGCCAGCGGAGAAAAATTATGTATCCGAATCAATGCAACAAACTGCGGCGCATCAGCCCTTGATATAAAAGGCTTATAGACACAACCGCTAATTTCTTGTATAATGCGTTCATCAATTCATCATAAAAATTATGATCCTTAGGGGGACGCGATATGGCACTTATTGTAAAGAAATTTGGCGGAAGTTCGGTTGCGACGCCCGAGAAGATAAAGAACGTCGCAAAGCGCATCCTCAGCGAAAAAGCCCCCGACGATCGGATTGTCATGGTGGTCTCGGCGATGGGCGATACGACGGACGATCTGATCGCGCTGGCGGAGCAGGTGGCTGACACGCCGTATCAATACGCGCGCGAAATGGACATGCTCATGACGACGGGCGAGCAGGTCTCTATCGCGCTGCTCACGATGGCGTTTCGCTCCATGGGACAGCCCGCTATCTCGCTCACGGGCGCGATGGCAGGGATGAAAACGGACAGCGCGCACACGAAGGGGCGCATCATCGGGATCGAGCCGGCGCGTGTGCATCAGGAACTGGACAAAGGAAATATCGTCGTGATCGCCGGATTCCAAGGAACCGATCCCGCAGGCAATCCTGTGACGCTCGGGCGCGGCGGTTCCGATACCTCCGCCGTTGCGATTGCGGGAGCGATCGGCGCCGATACCTGCGAGATCTACACGGACGTCGACGGAATCTACTCCGCCGATCCGCGCATCGCGCGGGGTGCGCGCCGTATGCGCGAGATCACATACAACGAGATGCTCGAGATGGCGCGTCTCGGCGCGGGCGTCATGCAGCCGCGCTCCGTGGAGATGGGACAGCTCTACAAGATCCCCATCCATGTCCGTTCGACATTTACGACAGAACCCGGCACGATCATTAGGGAGGAATATACAGTGGAAGAGAAGTCCTTTATCATTCGCGGTGTGACGCATGACGAGCACGTTTCGAAGGTCGCCGTCCTCGGCGTTGCCAATGTCCCGGGCGTCGCGCACGAGATTTTCTCAGCGCTGGCGGACGCGAACATCGACGTCGATATGATCGTGCAGAGCCTGCGCAGCGCCGAGTCCAACATCACCGATATGATCTTCACCGTCGCCTCCATCGACGCGCCGGAGGCAAAACAGGTCGTCGAACGCATCGCGGATAAAATCAACGCGTCCTCCGTGCTCATCGACAACGACGTGGCAAAAGTCTCCATCGTCGGCGCGGGGATGCTCGGCAGTCCCGGGATCGCCGCGCGCATGTTCGGCGCACTCTCGCGCACGAAAATCAACATCGAGATCATCAGCACCTCTGAGATCAGCATCTCCTGTCTCATCAAGGGCGGTAGCGTGAAGGAAGCCGTCAATGTGATTCACGACGAGTTCTTCCCCGACGCGCATTGATGTACGCGCAGGATATACCGACCGGCGGCGTTGAATACTTGTATACACTCCCGTGCGCCGTGGACATCGCCCCAATAACGCGCTATGATTCATGCGACGCAGTATATAAAGGAGAGTGTATTTAACATGGCATTTCAGATGGCGGCATCCCATGCAGCCGGAAAGCAATTAAAGGACGCGATTTTCGGCGCGAGCGCGGCATGTCGTGCCGCGAGTGAAAAGTATGGCGCGGATCGCGTGACGAACGCCACGATCGGCGCCGTCATGGACGACGCGGGGAAACTGGCGCATCTGCCGACCGTGGAGCGCATTTTCCGCGCCCTCCCCATCGAGGACTATATCGCCTACGCCCCGATCGCAGGACTGACCGCATATCTCGATGCGGTCATCGACATCACCTTTGCCGGCAATCGCCCGGACGGATACCTCGGTGCGATCGCATCCGCCGGCGGCACGGGGGCACTGCGTCTCGCGGTCGCGAACTATGTGGAAAAGGGCGACAAGGTGCTGACCTCCGATTGGTTCTGGGGCACTTACGGCGTGATCTGTCAAGAACTCGGCTGTTCCACCACGAATTTTACGTTGTTCGACGCGCAGAACAATTTCAATCACGAAGCGTTCGCCGCGTCGGTCGACGAACTTCTGCGCGTACAGGACAGTCTGCTCATCATCCTCAACACGCCCGCGCATAATCCGACGGGATACAGTCTCTCGGCATCCGATTGGGATCACGTCTTGGACGTTGTAAAGAAATATGCGGCGGCAGGGAAAAAGATTGAGTTGCTCGTCGACATCGCCTACATCGACTTTGCCGGCGAAAAAGTCGCAACGCGCGCATTCATGCAGAAATTCGCGGGGCTTCCCGAGAGCATCCTCGTCCTCTTTGCATTCTCCATGTCCAAGGCATACACGTTCTACGGGCAGCGCTGCGGCGCACTCATCGCCCTCTCGTCGAATCAATCCGTGATCGCAGAGTTCAGCGAAATCACGAAATACTCCGCGCGCGCAACGTGGTCGAACATCAACCGCGGCGCTATGACGCTCCTCACGCGCATCGAGCAGGACAAAGCCGCCTATGCCGCATATGAGGGCGAGCGCGACGCTCTTTATCGGCTCGTACAGGAACGCGGCGACATCTTCATGCAGGAAGCGGCGGCGTGCGGACTCCCCGCACTGCCCTACAAGGGCGGCTTCTTCCTCGCCGTTCCCACGGACGATCCGCAGGCGGTCTGCGACCGCCTCCACGAAGATCTCATCTTCGCCGTGCCCCTCAAAATGGGCGTGCGCATCGCGGCATGCTCCGTGCCAAAGGATAAGATGCACGGTGTCGCCGAGAAAGTAAAGCGCGCAATGGACAAAATTTCTTAACAATCCTTGACAATCCGGATGAAATTTCATAGAATAGCAACGTGTGATATTTTTCATGTATCCATTAGCCCCGGAGTCGTGAGTGTATATCGCATCAACACATAAAAAAACTCTTATCTCTCTAGGGGGGAATTACGTGAAAACCACGGTTATGGCAAAAGCTTCCGATGTTGAGCGCAAGTGGTATGTTGTAGACGCCGAGAATCAGACGGTCGGACGCCTTGCAGCGGAGATCGCGAAGATTCTTCGCGGTAAGAATAAGCCCATTTACACGCCGCATGTCGACACCGGTGATTATGTCATTGTTATCAATGCTGAAAAAGTAAAGTTCACGGGAAAGAAGCTGACGGACAAGACCTATTTCCGTCACTCCGGCTATCAGGGCGGCACGACGTTCACAACTGCCGGTCAGATGCTCCAACGCTTCCCTACCCGCGTCATTGAACATGCCGTTAAGGGTATGCTGCCGAAGAACAGCCTCGGCGCGCAGATGTTCCGCAAGCTGAACGTATATGTCGGCGCAGAGCATCCCCATGCGGCGCAGAAGCCGGAACCGCTGTCGTTTGACATTCGCTGAGTTTCGTAAAAAGGAGGAATCTGTTCAATGGCACAAGTTACTTACTACGGCACGGGACGCCGCAAGACCTCTGTCGCCCGCGTTCGCCTCGTTCCAGGTGACGGCAAGGTGACGATCAACGGTCGCGATATGTCCGAATACTTTGGTCTTAAGACTCTCGAGTTGATCGTTCGTCAGCCGCTGAACCTGACGGAGACGGTTGACAAATACGACGTCATTGCCAATGTGGCAGGCGGCGGTGCATCCGGTCAGGCAGGCGCGATCCGCCACGGCATCACGCGCGCCCTTATCGAGATGGACGCGGAGCTTCGCCCGGCACTGAAGAAGGCGGGCTTCGTCACGCGTGACCCGCGTGAGAAGGAACGCCGCAAGTACGGTCTCAAGAAAGCGCGCAAGGCTTCGCAGTTCTCGAAGCGTTAAGTGCACGAACACAAAGCAATATAAAAATCCCCTCTTCCGGCAAAGAAGACGGGATTTTTTATTGACATTTTCTCTATATTAACCTATTATGTATATATAAAAAATAGGTTTTATGAAAAGAGGCTCACGTCATGAAAATTTCCGCGAAGGGACGGTATGGCATCGCCGCGATGGTTTTTCTTGCCCGCAATTACGATGCCTCCTCCCCCATCACCATCATCAGCATCTCCGAACATCTTGGCATCTCGAAGATATATCTCGAGCAGGTATTCTCGCTCCTCAAGCGCAGCCGGCTCGTCAATTCCATCAAGGGCTCGCAGGGCGGCTATCAGCTCTCACGCCATCCGCGCGAGATCAACGCGTACGATGTGCTCTCCTCCATCGAGATCTCGCTGATTGAAAAAGCGGGTCCAGCGACGGATAAAATGGACGCGCTCAACCGTATGCTCTCGCGCTGCGTCTTTGACGAACTCGATCGAAGCATCCTTGAGACACTGCGCGGCATCAGTCTCGAGGATCTTCTCACCGCGCTGAACCATGAGGAAACGGACGACAGCCTGATGTATTTTATCTAATACGGTGCATGTAAAATCGGCTGCATGGAAAAACTTCCATGCAGCCGATTTTTTATACGGCAAAATAGGAAACAATAAAGAGAAGCCCGCCAATGCATCCGCCGACGAGCGAGCCGTTCACGCGAATCCACAGGAAATCCTGCTCGACCTTATCGTAGACGAGCCGATTGAGCTCATCGTCCGTCAACCGTGCGAGCACATTCTCAACGATGACGCCGACGAGCGTCTGCGCATGGAGCGCGGAGCGCGCGAGCAGGTCGTACAAAACCTTTGTGATGATCTTTTGCAGATCGGGGCTCTGCTCGATGAGGGAAAGCATGTGCCGATATTCCACCCGGATGATGCTGCGCAGATGTGTATAGAGTTCTGGCATATGCTCCTCAACAGCGTCCACATGTCGTGCACGATCCTCTTCGAAATGTCTGCGCATCTGATCAAAGAGACGTTTCAGCGTCTCCTCTATGGGCAGTTCATCCGCGATGCGCACTTGCAGTTCGCGTGCAAGAGAAAGGATCTCCTCGTCCCTGCGCAGATCCAAAAGACATGCTCTGCAAAGCGACAGCGCCTTCTCCTGCAATGGCGAGCCGTCCGCCGCGATCTCGTCGAGCGCCGTGCAGATATGGCGTTGAATGAGGGAGGCACCCTCTTCCAAATTGACGGTATTCGTCAACTCGAGGAGACGCGAGAGAAATCCATCCCCTAATTTTTCGTGCTCCATACGTTCCAGCGCATCTCGAATCGAATGCCACATCTCCTCGGTGAGTGCTTCTTTTTTGAGCAGGACAGCAAGTTTTACAAGACCGCTGCGATCCCATGCATTTTTTTGGGAGGTGTCGACGATCCGATCGATCAGTGCGGCGATATTCTCCTGCAAAACGAGATTTTTAATACGTCCGGACAAATAGGAAATCATCTTCGTATTGTGCCCGCGCAGGAAGGATGCACGGAGGAAATGCATGACAGTATTCGTCAGCCCTTCTTCTGTCTCGGGACGCCGGAGGTATGCCTGCATCATCGGGACGAGATGAATTTTTTCAATATGGCGGAAGATTTTGCGCCGTGAGAAAAATTCCTTCTGTACCATCACGACAATCGCGTGAATGAATCCCGCACGGCGGCGCGGGAGCAGCGCCGTGTGGTACGGGAATCCGAGCGGCTTCTTAAAAAGTGCGGTCACGGCGAACCAGTCCGCCGCCCCGCCGACGAGCGCCGCCTCGCTGACGGCGAGCAAACCGCCCGCCCATACGGCGCCGGGATAGGAAAGATGCAAATAGAGCGAAATGAGGAAACAGAGGAAGGAGAGGAGCAACGCCCTGTCCGCAGTGTTCAGAGAGCGCATCATAGTCCCCACATCCTTTCCGCGAGGGTCACGCACAGAGAGAGCCCCATGCCGACAATAGCGCCGACCACGGCACCGTTGACGCGGATCATCTGGAGATCGCCGCGCACCTTTCGTTCGATGAACGCGATCAGCTCGTCGTCGCTTTTTTTGCTCAGATATTCGCGCACAAATACTGCGACGAGATCGTGATGCTTGTCGATCTCCGCGGCGATCAACCCCTTCACGAAGCGATCCGCGCGGCTCTGCCACGCGGCGGAGTGTACGAAGGTATCTAATTTTTCATTGAGGAGCTGCTTGAGGTAAGGAACCCAGAACGGACGTGCGCCTTTGACCCGCGTTTCGATAAAGTCGACAATCATTGACGCGATGTCAATATGTTCGGCAAGATGTATCTTATATTGATACAGTATATCACGCAGCGCAGGATCGCTCCGAACGGCGGTGACAAACGCGCCAAGCGCCGCCACGCCGTCGATATGGCGCCAATGCTCCGCTTCGAGCGCGCTCTCGAGCATCTCGTCGAGGTAGTCGGTCAATCCTTCGACAATCATCGCGTCGTCGAAAAATGACAGGACAAAGGCGCGTATCATACCGTCCCCCTCATACTCCGCACGCATGGAGGCAACGTTCTCATGCAGCAGTTCCTGAAAGGCATCCGTCCGTATGATGCGGCGCCCCATGCGAACGAATACGTTAAAGACGCGATCTGCATGGGGATGCTCCGCAAGAACGGAGAGCAGCTGTGCGAGACTATCCTCGAGAGGCAGGCTCCGCAGCGCCTGTATGATATAGGGGGTCAGCTCCCGCGCGGCGTTCTCGCTGTCCACTCCCGCCGTGATATGATGCAATATGTCGACCGCCGCATCAACGAGCCGTTCGCGCCCCCCGCGATGCTCTAAGTACTCTACGAGGAGCGCGCCGATATTCTCCTCTGATACAACCTGCATGATGTTATCGCGGCTGAGGAGATCGCTCGACGAGAACGATACGAGGGACTCCATAATGCGCGCCCGGTTGCGCCGCAGGATATCCGTCCGATGCGATATGCCGAGCGGACGCCCGAAAATCGCCTTGATGGCAAACCAATCGGCAAGCCCCCCGATCGTCGCGGCGAGAAATCCGTGATGCAGCGTACTCATGAGAATACCGCCGCCGCCCATCGTGGACGCGGCGCCGATCACGCTGACGGCAAGCGCAAGATTCGCTTGATTTTCCTTCTGCACAGAGGTCGCCTCACATTATTTAGAGTGTCGGCACGAGTGCTTTGAGATAGTCGCGGAATGGTGCCCCAAGATCCGCACGTCGCAGAGCAAACTCTACTGTCGCCTGTAAAAATCCGAGTTTATCCCCCAAGTCGTAACGCTGTCCCTCAAAATCATACGCATAGACCGCTTCACGCTGTGCCAAGACCTTGAGCGCATCCGTGAGCTGGATCTCCCCGCCCTTGCCCGGTGTCGTATTGCCTAGGATCTCAAAGATCCCCGGGCATATGATATACCTGCCGAGCACCGCCATACGGCTTGGCGCTTCTTCGAGCGCAGGTTTTTCCACCATATCGTGAACGCGCATCAAACGCGCATTCCCCAGGTTCTTGCCCGCAACGATGCCATAGGACGATACCTGCTCGTCCGCGACAACCTGACAGCCAAGTACCGAGCCGCCTGTCTCCTCGTAGACGTCCATGAGTTGGCGCAGCGCCGAGCGCTGCGGATGATAGACCACGTCGTCGCCAAGCAGAACTGCAAACGGTTCATTCCCTACAAAGCTCTTTGCACACAGGATCGCATCGCCGAGCCCTCGCATATATTTTTGGCGTACATAATGCACGTTCACATCCGTCGTCTCTCGTACGAGATCCAAGAGTTCCTGCTTTCCCTTGCGCTCCAGTTCATGTTCCAGCGCCGGTGCCGCGTCGAAATGATCCTCAATGGCGCGCTTCCCGTGTCCGCTGATGATGAGAATGTCCTCAATACCGCTCGAGAGCGCTTCCTCGACGATATACTGGATGGTCGGCTTGTCCACGATGGGGAGCATCTCTTTCGGTGTCGCCTTAGTCGCGGGGAGAAATCGCGTGCCATATCCTGCGGCGGGAATCACTGCTTTTCGTATCGGCTGTCTCGTCATGTACATTGCTCCTAGCTTCCGCTGTAAATAAAGCGCGAGGTGCTTTCTGCCCCGCGCCCATATATCCTAAAAAGTTACGTCCGTGCCAAAATTTCCAATACGGCGTCGCCGATCTCCGACGTCTGCGCCGTACCGCCAAGATCAGGCGTGAGCGTCCGCCGTTCTATGAGCAGTGTCTCAATGGCGGATAGAATCCGCGCGCCCCAAAGAGGTTCGCTGAGAAAGTCCAGCATTTGACTCACCGACCAAATCGACGCCAGAGGATTTGCAAGCCCTCGCCCCGCGATATCCGGCGCACTGCCGTGAATCGGCTCGAACATTGACGGGAACCTGCGCTCTGGATTGAGGTTTGCACCGGCGGCAAGCCCCATGCCGCCTGCAATCGCAGCTCCTAGGTCTGTCAGAATATCACCGAAAAGGTTGCTTGTCACGACGATCTCAAACCGTTTCGGATCTTTGACAAAGAACATGCTCGCCGCATCGACGAGAAGCGTATGTGTCTCGACATCGGGGTAGTCCTCGCCCACCTCTGCAAAAATCCGATCCCAAAAGACCATGGAGTAACGCAGCGCGTTCCCCTTCGATATTGAGGTCAAAGAGCGCTTCTCTTGCCGTGCCAGCTCATAGGCATAGCGAATCACGCGTTCACACCCGTGGCGCGAGAACACCCCCGTTTGGAGCGCCATTTCCCGCTCCGTCCCCGGATAGAGATGCGCGCCGACATTGGCGTATTCGCCTTCACTGTTCTCCCGCACGACTATCATATCGATATCGTCCGGCAGAGCGCAGGCAAGCGGACAGGGGGCTCCTTTGAGGAGTTTTACCGGGCGCAGGTTGATATATTGATCAAAGCCTCGGCGAATGCGCAAGAGCAAGTCGCCGAGCGATATGTGATCCGGCACGCCGGGGTATCCGACGGCACCAAGATAGACGGCATCGAACACACGGAGCGTATCGAGTCCATCCGGCGGCATCATCTCTCCGGTTCTGAGGTAATATTCGCATCCCCATGGAAAATCCTCAAATGAGACGGTAAACGTACCGCTCATCCCGGCAATGCCGGAGAACACTTTCTTGCCTTCTGCCAAGACCTCCGGTCCGATCCCGTCGCCTGCGATCACCGCAATATTAAAATGCTTCATCCAGAACACCCCCTTTTCGATCGACTTTCTAAAAATGTGTCGGCATTAAAACGAATCCGCAATCGTCTTAATCAAAAGTGACTGCTGCTGGCGAGGAAGATCGCTGCGATGTAAGGCGCGGCCAAATCCAATCAAGAAGTCAATTTTTTGCAGTTTTGTCAGCGTCGTATTATCACGCAAAACCTGTGTGAGTGCGCGCATTCCCTCAACCGTAGGATCTTTTTTTAACTGAATTTCCATGGCGAGCTGACCGGCAAGAATATGGCGGCGCACTTCATCCGAAATGCCGGGGAGTGTATCATCCTGCATCTGCTGAGGTCGCGGTGTCAGCGCGGGAACTCCTTCGGGGCGCACGGAACGCTCAGGAACCGCTTGCAGAGAATGCCCCTCCTGACGCATCCCCTGTGAGAGCGGTGCATCGAGACTATCGAATCGCTCCGGTTTCTTCGGCGGTGCAGGCACATCCGCAGGAGGGTTCAGTGTAAACTGCTCATGCGGCATCTGCGCATAGCGAGGGCGTTCCGGTTTCTGCAGCGCTTCTTCCCCTCCAACAGCTGCCATAGACATGCTCTGCTGCGGCACGGAGACAGCAGCCTGTGTCGGCATCTGTGCTGCGGGCTGATGCATATGATCTATCGGCATCTGCGATCCCTGCATGGGAGGCGGCGGTACAGGCATATTCTGTGCAGGTTCCCGGTGCATGTCTTCCGGTGGTACGGACGGAACTGCGGGACGCGGAGGGATGACACGCGGCGGCTCGTTCTCTGGCACAACCTCTACGTGAGGAAGACCTTCTCCCTGCATATTCGTCCGACCGACGAGCTGCTGCGGCGCACGCCCCTCTTTTTCCGCCTGCTTCGTCTCGCGCTTCACGTCCGCCGCCGTGATGATGACGGGCTTTGCTTTCTGCGCGGAGAGCGTGAATGCAGGCGTATTGCTGCGCGCTGCGATACGTGTATCCACGTCATCCCAATGAAGACGTGCTGCACGCTGCGGAGCCGTGTGCGACGTCTGTTTTTGTACGGGTGCCGCCGCTGATTTTTTCTGTGCGGAGATCGATGCCTCATAGCTGTCCGATGCCGTATTCTCCTCCATCTTCGGCTGCCGGGTCTGATCCGTAACAAGCCGGTTCGAGTGAAACAGCTCCTGAGAATCCACCGTCCCTGATGTGGCTGCCGATGCCGTACCGGAAGAGAGTGCCATAAGCACGGCTGCAGTAATCATTGTTTTCTTCGACGAACCCTTCATTTGGAATCTTCTCCTTTATCTTTCATCCCTATCCTTAACAGCTCTTTTATTTTTGTGCTCCCGCGAGCGTTCGTGCCCCCTCTACAAACGCGGATACCGATGCGGCGCGCAGTTCCGGATTATCGATCAGCTCTAGTCCGTACCGCTCCCCGTTCGCACTGCGGAAAAACAATACTGCCATCTGCGTGTCTGCGTGTGCCGCAGCATCGACGACACCATCTCCGTCCTCATCAATCTCGATTTCCTTCGCCGTCATAGCAAAAATTGCCTTATTTCGCTCCGTTAGATTGACGAGCATGATGCCCTCGTAGCCGTTGCTGCCCATGATCCCCTTGAGAAGCGTCTCTGCCTGTTCCCGATCAATGCTGTTCAGATCCGGCAGTGCATCCGCGGAAAATGCATCCACGAGAACCACCCACGCATACTTGATATTATATTCCTCGTTTTCAAAAATCAGCACCTCCCCCTTGCGCCCTTCATACAGCACTGAGGCAGGAATCACTCCGACAGGCGCTTTAGGGCACATAATGCGGTAGCCGTAAGCCTTACTTTCATAAAGATACGGAAGAACCGTCTGTGAATGTTCCTGGACAGCCTGCTCCATTGGCTTTGTCGCCGGAACTGTGTTTTCGGCATGTGCTGTACCAAAAAGGAGCAGCGATATACCGGCTGCCGCTAATATATGTTTCGTGTGTTTTTTCATGAAATACTCCTTATCATATCCACAGTCATCCACAATGCTTTTTCCACAGAGGCACGCTTATTTTCAAGGCGTGTCCCCAAAAACCGGTTCTCAGAGACCACGGTGCCGCTCGGTGAAGATACGGCGATGTAGACGAGCCCGACGGGCTTGCCCACCGTCCCGCCGCCGGGGCCTGCAATGCCCGTGATGCCGACGCCGATATCGGTGCGCATGAGGGTGCGTACTCCCTCCGCCATCGCACGCGCCACAGGTTCCGAGACCGCGCCGCAGGAGGCAAGGCTCTCCTCCGGCACACCTAGAATGCGCGCTTTCACCTCGTTCGTATAGGAGACGACGCTCCCCGTCAGATACGCGGAGCTGCCCGGCACATCCGTCAGCGTACTCGTGAGCAGTCCCCCTGTGCAGGATTCAGCACAGGAGATCGTAAGACCGTTCTCCTCGAGCAGCCTGCCGATCTCGGCGGCAATCGCCACAATGTTCTCCGCCATCAGCCGACCTTCTCTCCCACAATATCGTAGGTAAACCCTTGCAACAGGCGCACCCTCACAATATCCCCGATACAGCTTCCCACGTCGCCCTCGATGTAAATCTGCCCGTCCACCTCGGGCGCCTCGCGATAGGAACGCCCGACGGCAATCCCCTGCTGCTCGCTGTCGCGCCCCTCGATGAGGACGTCGATCTCCTTATTTTCAAGCGAAATATTGATCTCCTCGGAAATCTTGCTCTGAAGGCTCATCAGGTCATGGTACCGCTCCTGCATGACCTCCTCGGACACCTTTTGACGCATGAGCGATGCCGGCGTGTCCTCCTCCTCGGAGTAAGTAAAGATGCCGAGCTTATCGAACCGCTGTGCCTCAACAAAATCGCGCAGCGCCTGATAATGCGTGTCCGTCTCCCCGGGAAATCCAACGATAAACGTCGAGCGAATCGTCACGCCCGGGATGCGCTCACGCAGTTTTTGGATGAGCCGCTCGATGCCCGCGCGCGTATCGGGGCGGTTCATCGAGCGCAGCACCGCGTCATGCGCGTGCTGGAGCGGGAGATCAACGTATTTGACGACCTTAGGCTCCGTGGCAAAGACCTCGATGAGTTCGTCGCTGAAATATTTCGGATAGCTGTAGAGCACACGGATCCACGATATTTTTTCAATCTTGGCGAGCTCCCGCAGGAGACTTGCAAGCATCGGTTTGCGGTAGAGATCGAGCCCATAGTTCGCGCTGTCCTGCGCGATGAGAACGAGCTCGCGTACACCGCTCTCCGCCAGCTCCCGCGCCTCGGATACGATGTCCTCCATCGCGCGGCTGCGGAACCCGCCGCGGATGAGCGGGATCGCACAGAACGCGCAGCGGTGATCGCAGCCCTCCGCGATTTTCACATAGGCGGTATAGTTCGGCGTCGTCCGCAGGCGCGGCGTATGTGCATCGTAGATGGTATCGTCCTCGCCCGCAATCACAAGGCGTCGTCCCTTCAGCGTCTCCTCGACAACCTCCATGATGCGGCTCCACGCCCCCGTTCCGATGATGGCGTTCGCCTCCGGGATCTCGTCGAGGAGCTGCTGTCCGTATCGCTGACCGAGACATCCCGCCACGATGAGACTGCGGCAGCGTCCCGTCTCCTTATAATCCGCCATCCCGAGCACGGTCGTAATGGATTCTTCCTTCGCCGACTGAATGAATGCGCAGGTATTGACGATCAGGATATCCGCCTCCGCCGGTTCTGACGTGAGTTCGATGCCATGCTCCCGCATGATGCCGAGCATAACCTCCGTATCCACTAAGTTCTTTGCACAACCGAGACTGATGAAACCTGCTTTCACTGACAAAACTCCTCCGGCTTTCGCCCCATATTTATTCCCCGCTGAGCCGCACTTTTTTTACCCAGCGATCGAGGAGCTTCTCCTTCTCTTCCTTGGTAAAATAAGGGTGACTTTGAAACATTGTAATATTTTTCCCCGCAAATGTCTGATACGCGAGCGTCGCGGGATTCGTCGTTAGAAAATAGAACCGATGTCGGGCAAGCGCGCGCTGCGCCTCGTCCGTCAGCAGCCAGTCCGCGAACTGCTCCGCCTCATGCGCGTCCCGCTCCGCGGCGCGAAAGGCGATGCCTGTGCCGAAGACCACGGCACACGTCCCATCCGTCGGATAGAGTACGCGAATCGGATAGTCGCCCCGCACATAGCGCAGCGTCTCACTCAGTACCGCGATGGAGAGATCGACCTCCCCCATCCCCGCCTGACGCACCGGCGTGTGCAGATACCGCGAATACTGCATGATCTTCGGCTGAATGGCGCGCCACATGTCAAACGTCTGCTGCTCGCCGTACTCCGCGATCATACTGTAAAGAAGATTGGACGCCGCATCCGCCGCCATAAAATCCGTCGTACCGATGCGGATATCGCGCTGCTGCGTCAGCATCTGCCACGAATTTGGCAAATCGAGATGCGTCCGGAGATAGTCTTGATTGACCGCAAAGACGATGGGGTCATACCACACCCCAGTCCAGAATCCTTTCTCGTGGCGAAAGGATGCCGCTACCTGATCGCTCTTTTCCGACGCATACGGAACGAGATACCCCGCCGCCGCCGCACGGTCGAGAATCTCCCGCTCCGCCAGCACGAGCGACGCCTTCCCGCTCCCCGTCTCCTTAGACTGCTCCCGCAGACGATTGAATATTTCTTCAGGCGGAATCTGAATGAAATTGACCCTGATATTGTGTTCCGTCTCGTACTCCTCAGTGAGCGCCATCGCCGCCTCGGTCGGCAGCGACGTGTACGCCGTGATCTCCTGCATCGACCGCCGCTCCGCACCGCGCGAATGCGACGAGAGATGCACTGACACGAGGACAGCCGTGAGCACGAGGAATACGGACACCATAACAAGCAGCGAATATCGCCTCATGTAAAATCCTCTTGCACGCATAAGCATATACCTATATGCCATTATATATTTTACCAAAACAAATAGCAATAGGCGTTAGTAGGAAAATCTCTTAAAGCATTGATATATCTAGCTTTACGCCTATTATCCACCAACAAAACACATGCGTATAAATACACCTAAATGGAGATTTCCACCGCATTTTGTAGACAAATTGTAGACAAGAAAAAGGGACGGTATCATGCCGCCCCCTCTTTTTCCGTCTGTATTCTGTTACCATTCCGCGACCGTATAGATTACGGAGCCCCCCTTAACGTCGCTGCCCTGCCCGTGCGCGAGAGCTTCCCATCGACCGACCTGCAATCCTGCCGTCCAATATGTACGGCTGTCAACCTGCGTCACGCCCGTCTTGATCTTGCGCCGCTTGTCGAGGTTAATTTTGTATACGCCGACTTGATAATCTTTGTTCTCGGGCTGCGGGGCGACGACCGTCCTATCCGTCTTTTCGAGAGCGGCGGGCGGCAGTGTCTTATCATTATGATTGATGCGCTCCTGCACCTGCGCCGCCGCACGCTCCACGGTCGGCGCGGTGACCGTGACATGTGTCACGGGCTGCACCTTGCCCTCCTGCGCGCGCTCTATGGCACGGGCGAGCTGCTGTGCTTGCCCCTCGGATACTCTCAAGCGCTCGCGCAAAGTATCTGCGTCCCGCGCCTGCTCCTCGGTCATGATCTGCGCTTGCCTTAGCGCCTCCTGCGTATGCGCGTGGTAGCGGTATGTGAGTACACCAACAACGGCGAGGACAAGGATGCACGCCGCGGCGATAATGATTTGCTTGCGTGTGATGTTTTCAAGCATGGGTTATTCCTCCTCCGCACCTATAGGTTCATACGTTTTCTCGAAGATGTACGGCTTGCATGGATAAAACTCTCCATTGACGCCGCGAATAATGAAGTCGTTCACGCTTGCAACCATAGCGCCCTCTAACGTATGAACGATGAGGTTTGTTCCCCCGTTATACACTTCACCGACAGCATCGCAGGCAAAGGCTTTTATCTCATCAAGGTTATTGTCATGCCATTGGACAGCATCAATGACAACGGGTCTTTTTCTGTATTTCATTTTACCGCCTCAATTCTGCGCGTACCAATTCGCCTTACCCCGCACTTCCGGCAGCAGCACATAAAGATTTGTTCCGGGGCACGCTGTCGGCATGAGATCGCGGTGCCCGACGACATGATTCTCATCAATCGGCAGACCGTAGTCCGTGCAGAGATTCGCGAGCAGCATCGCGAGGGATTCGATCTGCGCCCCCGTTGGATCGGCGAGCTCGAAATTCCCGCAGACGTGAATCCCGATCGTGTGATTGTTGTGCTCGTATGCGTGTGCGCCGACCGTCCAATGCAGACGCCCCGCCTCGATCGTGCCACTCTTGCGTATGACATAGTGATAGCCGATGCCCGCCCATCCCTGCGCCCTGTGGCTTGCGTGGATCTCTTCTGCGGACAGATCGTCGTCGTACGGATTGCCCGTGTGATGGATGACAATCTGATCCGTCGCCATACGCTTGCTGAGCTCTCCAAAAGACAGCTCCGTGTCCTTGATGTTTACTCTTTGCATTTCTGATCCTCCTTTTCTTCCTCGTACTGATCCGGGATACCGTTGTTGTCACGGTCGATAAATGACTTTGCGAGGAATCCGATGACCGCGATCCACGCCGCCGACGCAATCTCATGAAGGAAAGCGCGGAGCTCCACGAGATCAGCCCTCGGCTGCGTGTACCAGTCGTACGTCCATGCGCAAACGTAGATTGTGCAGCACAGGATGATCAGTATGGCGTACCATACGATATAACGCATGGCAGCATGACTCTTCGGCATGGATTTGACATATGCCCCTGCCCTGCCGATCCACTGTGCTATCTTTGCGCCCATCGTTATCGCCCTCCGAGCGCCCACGTGAGGATTGTCGCGAAGATACCGACGAGCGTCGTGCTCATCCCAATCGTCCAGCACACGTCCCTTTTGAAATCGTCGATCCGCTTGTGCGCGGATTTGAGGGACGATTCGATCGCAGCGATCTGTCTGCCGATACTATGTAGCTCATCCTTGCAGGCAGGATGCTCCCTCCGTATTACCGTGAGCTGCTCCTCAATCCTTGCGAGCCGCTCGGTTAAAGACTGATCCATATGCGTTCCTTTCATTGCATCAAAATAGCCGCCCGATTGAGCGGCTATCCTTCATTCCTACATTCTTATCCCTCACGCGTCGCGAGATATTCCGCAACATCCTCTCGGTACAGCTCCGGCACGATGGGCTTCTTGTCCTCGTTGTCCTCATCAACAACGAGCCACTTCCCGGCGCGTACCAAGAGCGCATACACGGGGATCATGTATTTGTTCTTCGTCTTCATTTCTTGTCACCCCCTTTCAGAGCTTCTACTTCAGCTTTCAAAGCGGCGATTTCCGCCTCCTGTGATGCAACAGCCTCAGCTAGCGCAACTGCCGTTTCATCGACATCCGGTTCAGACGGTGTTTCTCGTGGTTCGACTTTCGGCGCAGGGGGAGCGCTGACAGGCTTACCCGTGGCGGCATCGCGGATGTAACCCGTGCCGTTGTCCCCCTGCCCGCGATTGCCAACATAGTGATGGTAATCCTCTTCTGTAATCGGGACGTAGCCGCCGTCAAGATAGGATTGCCGTTCTTCGTCCGTCGCGTAGTGGACGCCTTCGCATACGGTCGCAGTGCGGCGTCCTGCGTCGTCAAATTTTGCTAGATATTCCATAACTGGGTCCCCCTCCTTGTTAATGACCTATCGCGATAAACTGAACCGGGTGTCCGTTCTGTGGGGTGCCAATATCGTCAGGCCACCATGATGCTATAAACTGAGTATTTGAGATAAGGCTGAAACCAACTCCATATTCGTAGCTTACGCTACCCCCCGTTATCATGAATGCTTTATTAGGAAACTCAATGGGGAACGCATAGGACCTAGCGGCACTTGACAAGCCGTCAATCGTACCCCACTGTATGATGAGCCCATTTGCGAACTTGACCCACCCGTTCTGGGCGATCGAGCTTGCCACGATGCCACCCGTATTCTGTGCAGTGATTTTTTCGAGGATGTCGGAGAGTGACTGCCCTCCGAGCCGATCTGCGCTATCAGCTTTGCCGATGAGTCGTCCTTCAAAGCCTTCATCGGCTTTCATTTTTCCGGATGTATAGACATGTTTTCCGTTATAGGCTCGTATCCAGTCGTTATCAGTCATGTGCCAGCCGCCGCCGTGGCTCTCGAAGTAGAATCCACTGTCATCATGCGCACGGAACCAATCCCTAGTATTAAAGGTTGCTGCCCAAAGAGCACCGCTCATCGTGTCGCCGCTCTTGCTTACCTTCTCGGCGAGATTATTAAGGATCGTCGTTGCAAAGTTCGGGTCGTTCCCGATTGCCTTTGCCAACTCCTGCAAGGTGTCAAGAGCGGCGGGACTGGAGTTCACGAGCGCAGTTATCGCCGCGGCGACAAAATTGGTTGTTGCGAGCTGATCGCTGCGCGTTCCTGCCGATGCCGTAGGCGCGGTCGGCGTGCCCGTGAGAGCAGGGGATTCATACGCATCCGCATGCAGGTGCTTCTTGTGTACAGACTTCTCTGGATGATCGAGCTCGGCAGCGGTGCGGTGGGTGTTGATTCCATCTGCCGCGGCGCTCGTGATTGCTTCCTCGAGGTATCTTGTGATGCCCTCGACGTCGTTATCCATGCAGTCATGTCCTCGTTTTACAATGAGGTTTGCGATTGCCTTGCACATTGCCGACCATTGATAGTACATCTTGTTGTGCATACGTGAGAGCGCCATTCCGGGAATAACACCGCCGATGCGCTGTGTCGCTTCTTTATACTCCGAGTCGTTATAGGTGCGCTCTGGCATATTCTCCTCGTTGAAAATCTGGAAGTTTGTCTTTGCCATACCGATTCCTCCTTACATCCAGCTGCTGTCATCATAACCGTTCATTCCAGTCTTTGGGTCGTCTATATCATAAGCAAAGGATACGTCCGGCATGGAGTTCATCCAGTTCGCATGGTCGTATCCTTTGATGGTCTCTGTTTCGAGGTCATATCCGAACACTGCTTGCTCGGAAAAATAATAATTCACACGAACACCCTGCGGCTTTGGAATGATGAGCCCCTGCCGAACCATTTCTTTGGTGATTTGGTCATCAATGCCGATGGCGAGGACGTCAATCGTCATATCCTGATTGTCTTGGATAATGATTCCTTTGCCGAACAGCGCGCTCCACAGTTCCTTGATGTCGTATATCCCACCCTTCCACATATTCTTGGCGATCTGTGCGCGGAGCAGATTACGGTATGCTTCGTTGTCGAGCACGGGAGACAGCCCCTTGTCCGGCTGATACGGCAGTGTGCGTTGCGCGCCGACAAACTCGCCGAGGACATCCTCCTGTACGCCTGTCGCATAGTCGAGATCGTATTCGTCGTCAAGATAGACGGCGAGCGCAAATATATCATCCGAGCAGGAAAGCAGGGCTTCGACGGTTCTCATGAACTTCTCGCGCCCTCGATGCTGCGATGTGATAAGGTCAAGGTACGAATCCATCATGGGCATCAAACCACCTCCACCGTAACCGCCGAGCTCTTTGCGATAGCATTGTACGGGATGATGATATCGACAATGCCGAGCGTTCCGCCAGCTCTCCCAAGCTGCACGGACTGCAGGGCAAACGGCGGGTGCAGGGCATCGTCAACAGCTGCCGAAATCGCAGTGAGGATGCCCGTCGTCGTCACGTTGGTGCCAATTCCGAGGCGTTCGATGTATTCTGTGATATTTCGATTGATATCATCTTCGACGGTCGTTACAAAGATCGCGTATTTTTTGATGGTAACCTTGACCGCAACCTCTTGATAAATCGGGCGAAAAAACCGAATTTCATTTTTCAATCCGTCTGAGTTGACGTAGATCGTTGTCGTTGTCCCGTGCGTTCCGCATCCCGGACCTTTGCGCAGGTAGATTTGCTCTGCCACCGCAGAATCAAGCCCACCCTCTACAACGGCGGCGATACTGTGACCTGGGACGCCGTTTTCATCCGTGCTGTTCGTGTCGTTTTCATACACCTTGTACCGCGTAACGCCTGCGACGCTTGCGATGCCGGCAATGGTGCTGTCAACCATGTTTTGGCTCGGAATCGCCGTTGAGATGGATTGACGCTTGCGCAGCTCCTCATCTGTTTCGATGGGACGCCCTTTGACCGCAGGCACTTTATTGGTGACGGACAGCCATCCATACTGCGGGTTGCTGATTTTCGTGATGGTACCGACGGGCGCCTCCACCGCTCCGACGTCTTGGCATTGCGCCGTTGTCTCGAGTGTTTCCCCCTCGAATCTGATTTTCTCCGGGAGTTCCCATTTTCTCCCCTGCGTATCCTCGACAATGCCTGCGGGGATGGTCGTTCCCGGTACACCCGTGAGTGTCAGCACACAGGTTGAATGCGTCGCGGTCTTGCGGCGCAGACCGTTCAGCTTGACACGGCTCGACAGCCCCGTGCCGACTGCCGTCTTTGCGCTCTGATTGTGGTAGACGATCTGCAGCATCTGCATCGTGTCGTAGGTCTTGAGCGCAAATGCAGATATCATCTGATAATCCTGCGCATCATTGCCGAGGTAGATGTCCTCCCCGTAGATTTTCTTAAACTGCGCGATCAGATCATCCCGAATGTCGGCGTAGGTCGGCACATGAAGCCCCGCATCGTCAATATATGGCGCGAAATATGCCATTGCTATACCTCCTCGTCGATGCTGAACGCACCATATTCGCTTTGAATCGCCGCGCGAATGGTCAGCCGGCGATTCTCGTTATCCCATATCGGGTCAAAGGACAAAATGGACAGGACGTGCGGCGTCTGCTGGATGCGGTCGCGTATGATTTGCTCTGCCGCCGCCACATCTCGGTGTGCGATGATCTTCTGCCAATAAGGCACACCATCTTCGATGTCCTCCCACCACTCGTAAATTAAAAGGCGCAGCCGCGTTAAAATCGCTTGCTGCACCGCCGCAGCTCCCTCGATATAGGCATGTCCATTGCCGAGGCAAAAATCCCCGGTCTCGTCAAGCATACGGTATCTCATGACACACCGCCTGTTGTTCCACCGCCCGGCATAACGCCGCCGTGCGTATGCCCGAGGAAGCTGCGCCCGTCGATAACAACGCCACCGCTGATAGTGACGCCGCCCGCCGCCTGTATGTTGATTGTACTTCCGTTGATCTCGATAGAGGCGTCTCCCGATGCGTTGCGCAGCTGCGCCGTACCGGGCGAATATCCGCTGACAACATGCGGCTGGCTGCGAAAACCGACAAGGGCGAATCCATCTGAAAGATCATGCCGGCGCTTTTCCGCTTGATTCTGCACGCCTCCATTTTGCCACCATGCGTCGATGCAGCTGTCGCCGAACACCACAAGGCAATCATCGCCGGTCTGAATCGGGAGCGTCAGACAGTATCCGCCGCCCGAATAAACGAAGAAGGGAACATCCGGAAGAAGCGGTATCTCCGCCCATTCAAGTATGCCGCCCCGGTTCATCCTCTCGCGGATCGCGAGCCTAACAGTACATGTCTGCCGCGCATAATCGACCGACTGGATAATGCCGGGCGCGGCGACCCGCAAATCAAAAGCGAAGCCATCCATCTCCCGCTTGCTCTGCTCGATTTCCTCAGCGAGCCGTTCCGAAACCTTGAGCATTCCATCACCTCATTTCATTGTCTGTCCTGCGCCGTTCACCGTGGTCAGGAGCCCCATGCGTCCATTTCGGCTGACGCCTATCACCGACGTTGTCCATTCGTCGCCCCACGTGTCCCCGTGATGCTCGACAGAGAACACCTGATACTCACCGTCCTGGTCGAACTGCGCCGTCTGCGGGAGTTGGTCGCTCATTTGCTGTCCGCTACTGGGATCAATCTGAATCGCCTGCCGCTGAATGATCTCGTTGTCGATCTTAATCATCGTGCGCAGCTTTACCCTCGGATCGAGCAGCATTTTAATCTGTATGCCTTGGTCGGTATAGATGGGCGTACCGACAAGCCCGGTATTCGGCGTGAGTACGAGCACACGATCCTCTGGGATCTCCTGCTCGACCGTTTCTATCGTCAGTTTCCCATCTTCACCCTCCCAGTAGGCGGCGTCGTTCCACGTGCAAATATCGCGCAGGTATTTTGCGGGCGTACCGAAAAGCACCTTTCCGCGTGGCAGCGGCTCAGCGGGCAGCTCCTCACTCACCTCGCCGACGCCTATTTTCTTATCCGCCTGTCCTGCGACTGCATTCACCACATCGCGCGGCGTACTTCCCGCTGCGATGGTGCTGCGAACGTGATTCATAAAGAGGCTTATCATCCCTTTGATGGCGATGATCTCAAGGCGATAGTCCGTCCCGTTCTCTCTGTTCCGGAAAATCTGAACAATGTCCCCAGTGAAAATCTCGCCGTACTGCCCTTCCTCATAGCCGCCGAAAATGGAGATCTGAAAGCCCTCCTCGATGGCCTCTTTCTCGGTTGCTGCGTTCATGTTGTAAACAACGAGCGTTCCAATCTGCACGGCGGTCTCGGTTGTGGTCTTTGTTTGGAACTCGCATTTGAGCATAGACACATCCATCTCGGTGTCATGCTCCGGATCCCGCTCATCGGTTGCACTCCCGTTCTCGTCTATCTTGTAGGCGGGCTTGTAGATCAGGATTTTCCATTTCCGCCCGTAGAGCCGCCCTCTGCGTGCCGGTGCTTTCGTCACATCTCCTTCATTTGTCTCCGGCATCGCTGTCCCCCCATATGACATACCAGTCGCTGTCAAGCGTCGTTTCACTCGGCCATTGTTCCATGACGCGGCTGCGCGGGACAATCCATGCGCTGCCAACGCCGAGATAGCCGACCTGCTCAAGGATGTTCTGTCCCGGCAGGAGCGGCAGCCCGGAATAGACGAGATCATCATTTCGATAGATGTCGACGAGCCAGTATCCAGCGATATCGTTGTAAGTCATGCGGAACCGCAGAAGTGTGTTTCCGCCGTCAATCGGTACCTTCGCGCTGAATTTGTGATTCGGGATCCCTTGAAAGGGGATGATAGAGAACAATTCCGCGCACCTCCTATGTCAAAATGCCCCTGCCCGTATCCAAAATGACACGTGCAGCGGTCTTATTCACATCATCGCCCGTCTGCACGGGCGTCTGTCCTGCCGAGGTCTCCCCGGCCGATGCCGAGGCTCGAGCGCTGACTGCCGTCTCCGCCACGGTCGCAAAGATGATCTCCCGCAGCCGCACCGTACAGCGCAAGGCGTGAAGCGTATTCACATCGTCGGGCGAGGACATCTCCTCGATGAGCATGTTGTGATAGATTTGCAGCCGCGTCTCGACGGTAATCGGGACGCGCGCCAGCTGCATCGCACGCAGGCTTTTCCATGCGGTGATGGATCGACCTTCCCCCGGCGTCGTCATCATGTTCGGCATACATGGCAGACCAGCAAAATTGCTATACATCTTGCCCATCGACTGCAGAATGTTGCTGAATACCGGCGGCGCCTGCATATAGCTGTCAGCAGTAGCGTCTGACATCATAATTTCAATGGTAACCTCGGCGGGCTCAATGACAGCATGATCCGTCATAGTGACGCCCGTCTGCACGGGATAATTCGTCGGGCGCACGCGGCTGATGTGCTCCGTGCGCATGATACCGTCAAAGTGCATCCCGCCGATCGGCCATTTCGGAACGCGGAACAAGAATTGCTCCATATCCTTATATCCGGTCAAGAAGTTGATGATCTCATAGTGTCCCGTCATCTTCCCGATCTCCGCTCCGACTTTCATCCAGTCGGGCTTTTTCTTGCCGGAGACAAGTTCGGAAAAATAATTGATGCCGTCGAGAGATAGTCCCTTTTTAACGCCCATGAAGTCGCCTCCTCAAATCATCACGGGCGCACCCGTCATCGTACGGCTCCGCAGGATATGCGCGCCCCTTTGTTCGAGCAGGCTCATCGTCTCGCGCCCGACACTCCTGCCGATTTCTGCGGCACTCTGGTTCGTTCCGTTGACGGTAACGCCGCCGACGTTGACCTGATAGACGACGTTTCCTCCTCCGCCTCCGGACTGATAGCCTCCATATCCGCTCTGCCGGGCACCGGACATCAGTCCGTTGTAAAGGAGCGGGTCAACGCTGTACGTCGAGGAGAAGGATGTCTGCATGATCGGAGCGCTCGTCCTTGGCCTCTTTTTGGCGCCCGGGAGGCCTCCTGCCGTCTGAACCGGTTCGGATGGTTCGGCACGCAGAATGTCGCCGTTCTTTATCCTTTTATACCACTCCGCAGTATAGGCTTGTTCGTATCCGTGCTTTCCGACTTCAAACTCATCTGTCCAGACCGTCGTCGATTCGGACGGAGACATGCCGTTCATCCGCGCCGGGTCTAGTCCGCGCTGCTGCGCCTCGATGATCGCATAGTCCGTCTGTACGCCCGGGTCTTGCGGATCAAGCCCGTGTTCCTTCGCCCATGCAAGAAACGCCTTTGTCCGCTCACCATTCCACTGGTACATGCCATAGCCGCCAACATGGCCGACACCCGGAACGTCGTGCTCCGGAACATCGCTTGTATCAAAATTGTGCTCCTGCTCCAAACGCCCAAGAACCCCGGCGATGACCTCGTCGGAATAGCCCGCCGCCTTGAGCCGTTCGTATACGACGCGAGCGTTCCATGCTCGGTCGCCTTTCCCTGCGGGGCTGCCGTCGCCGTCTCCACTGAGGATCATCCACGCTTTGCGGAACTCCCCGTCTTTGAGCGCAAGAAGCGCACGGCCGAATTTTCCGACACGCGAAATCGCGCCGTCGATCATCCTGCCGATCTCCTCCCAAAACCGACGGAACGGCGCGCTGTCGCGCATCATCCTGAGAAGGTCGCGGAACACACCGACTGCACTCGACACGATCCGGACGAGCGCTGTGAATATGCCGAAAACGGCGCGGATCGCATCGCGGAAGGTGTAGACATGATCTGTCTTGCCGAGCTCTCCAAACAGCCCTCGAAATGCGATATTGACGAGGTCAAGGATGACATTGAAGGTATCCATGAGAACGCTCGCGAGTTCGCCCACGGCGTCGATCAGCTCGCGGTATTCCTTTGTCTTGCGCACCTCATTAGCAAGGCGCGAAATCCAACGAATGAGGCTTTTGAACGTCCCCAAAAGAGACATGAACATATCCCATAGTTTTTCTATGGCTGAGCTCAGATGCCGGACGGCGCCATGCTTTTCCATGGATTCATAGAGGAGCTTTGCTTGCTCGATCCATGCCGCGACGTAGATGGTCGCGAGATCCCAAAGAGCACCGCCGATCTCCTTGATCTCGGACAGAAACGCCCTCAGTTCGCTAGAACCTCGAACGCGATTGAAGAACACCGACACAGCGCCGGCGAACTCGTCCCACTTCTTCTTTGCCGCCTCGATGTACTCGCTCAATTTGTCCCAATAGGCGCCGAGGGCGGACTGCTTACCCTCCATATGACCGTAGTAATCGTCAATGAGAAGGAGCAGTGAGCCTACCAGCATCAGCATGCGCGTCAGCGGATTCGCCCTGAGTGCAACCGTCAGTGCGGCGAGTGCGGCGAGTGCGATCTTGACGCCCTTCGGGAAGCTGTCCCACATCGCCCAAAGCGATTTTCCGATGTCCATGACGAGCGTCAAGAAATGCCTGCCCACGTTGATGATGTAAATGAGCAGGCGCGCGGCTTTCTCCGTCCAGACACTCATGTTTTTGACAAACATATCGTTAAAGCTGCGGAACTTCTCGCGGGCTTCTGCAAGAGGACGATTCAGATACTTCATGAGATAGTATCCGACCCATGTCATTGCATAGGAGACCTCTTGCTTGAGCCGCGTGAACTCAAACATGAGATCGCGGAAGCCCCGCATCGTCTCTGCGAAGTCCCCGCCGACCTTCATCTTGCGCCCGTCTTCGGTGAGCTTGTTGAAACGATCCATCAGCTCGGGCGTCAGCATAATGTCCTGTATGGATTCGCCGAGCGCGTCCGTCGCCGCTTTCATCGTCCATGCGGCATCCTTGCCGACCATCATCTGACGCGACAGCTTCTGCATGGCGATGTCCTGCTTTGCAGCGGCTTTCATCAATCCGAAAACGGACGCCGTAACGCTTGCGATCGCCGTCCCAATGACGGCAGAGGCGCGGACGAAGTTTGCGGCCATATGCCCCGTTGCCGAATCCACGGTACGGTCAAGGCTTTTAATCGTCGTCTCTGCCTCCCGAAAGCCTGGCTTATCAATCCGTGCGCCGAGGCCGACAAGATATTCCTGTATCATCTCACCGATCATGTATTCACCTCCTTATTTGCCGCGCATTCCTCCGCCCGACGGCGGTTCTCTCCCTCCACGAGCATAATCTCATGCATGTCGAGAAGATCATTGAATGTATACGTCCCGTCCCACAGTTCATGCTGCTGCCATTTCCCTGCGATGACGGGCGCATACACCCATTCGTTTACGTTTCGGTAGGCGCAAAGTTCAAATCCCGGAGCCCGGCTTGTAATGCCGTCAAGCCGTCTCCGCTGAAAAAACCCGAGATGTTGAAAACCAACGCGTGAATCGTGAGCATGATGACGAGCATCGCATTGTCAGCGACGTCCTCGACGCCCCAGCTACCGTTCTCATTTAGGAGCGGCGCGGTGCGCCCGGGCAAAACCTCGCCGACGACGGAGAGGACGTCCTTCTGGAACGCGATAAACTCCGCCTTGCTCATCAGCGCACGGTTTGGCATCGGCAGCGCAGAAGTATCGCCTCCGTCCGCCTGCACGGCATTCATCATTTTCGCCTCCATGCCCATCGGAAGCATTTTCTCCATGAGCGTGAATGCGATATAACTGCCTGTAAAAGCGTCAAAGGAGCGGATTTCAAATTTCCGCCCCTGCAGCTCGACGACCTTTTTAATTTGTCGTTTCATCATTTACCTCCAAATCAAAGCTGGATGCGCTGAATATCTGCAAACAGAATCTGCCATGCGACGCGCTGACCTTGGCTCTGCAGCGGCTCGTCCGGCTCTTTCGTGAAGGAGCCGCCGGAGCAGTAATAGGTCTTGCCCATCTTCGGTGCTTCAATCGTCATAGAGATTGTTGTCCATGCCGACGTGTCCGCCTGCCAGCAGTAATTAAAAAGCCCCTGCAGAAATTTATGCAGGGAGCTCGTCTGCTGCGCGTTGATGGCGACACTGCCGTTATTGCCCGCGATCTTGCTGACCATAACCGAGCCGTCCGAGGCGACGTCGTGCACCGAGCGATCCGTCGTCTTGGATACGGTCATATCGCCGATGCCCTCGCCCTGAATCGAATACGAGCCGTATCCGGGGCAGTTGATTGTCGCATTGACGTCGGTAAACGAATAGGTGCTTACATTTGGCATTCTTTATCCTCCCTTCTTAGCGGTTCACGTCGACCTGAATGGTGACATGGTGAATCGCGCCCGCAAGTTTCAGCGACACGTAGATCGGCGGGGCATTGCGTGCGTCTCGATCCGCCTGCTGCTGATTCGCGATCGGCTCGCTCTGAATGAGGTATCCTCCCGGGAGTACCTGTCCGTATTCAAGCGCCATCAATTCCTCGCCTTTCCAGACGCCCTCCTTGATGAAGCCGATGCGGTTCATGTCGTCGCATACCTCTTTGAGTGCTGTCTTGATGCGTCCCATGCCGGCTTCCGTCTGCGGGACTTTGCCCACATTGACGAGCAAGTCCATGATGGAGAGCTGCATGTCGTTCTTGAACTTGTCGAGATAGATGATCTCATCGAACCACGAGCCGTCGCCGACACGCCCCTCCTCAAACACATCATAGTAATTACCGCGGTTGATGTAGACGTTACCGTAATTGTTCTTGATGTTATTGAGGTCGTTCGTCGTGAAGGTCTGCATGTAGTTTTCTGCCTGCACGCCGACCTCGGGCTTGTAGGCGAGCGTGAACGCGCTGTTCATTGTGGAGGCGCTCATCGCCCCCATCGCCCATCCGATTATCGCGCAGACAGCATCTTTGTGTGCAGTCGAATACTGCCCGATGATGCGGCGATACTTCTTGCTCTTGATGGTGCCGAAGATTCCGCCGTCCGCCGCTTTCGCCTTGTTGTCTGCCGTCGTAAAGGCAAACATGGTAGACGGAGTGCACGCCTCGACAAACTCCTGCACCTCAAGCAGCTGCGCGTCGGTCATGTCGCCGCAGTAGATGCCGACGTACCACTCCGAATCCTCCTGGCGCAGTGCCTGAATCGTCTTGACGGGCGTCTCCTTGCTCGCCACCTTGCCGATTGCAACGAGCGGCGGTTTCTTCCGCTGCCCGAAGATCAGCGCGGCCGCCTTGTAAAGGCGATCCTCCGTCGTGAAGCCCGCCTGCAGCATCGAATTGAGGCTGTCATAAGTCACGATGCGCCGGTCTGCAAAATCCGCGACCGAGCCGACGTCGCCCATAAGCAGAGCGAGATTGAATTTCTTGCGCGTCGCCGAGACGGCGGCAAGATTGACGATGATATTGACCACGGGGTCAAGCGGCAGCACATTTTTGAGTGCCATATTGTTCCCTCCTTATGGTTATGGATTCGCCTGTGCGCCGATTTGGACGCGGTCGATGTGACCGACGTCCTCCGGCACGAGACGATAGAGTTCATTGAATCGCAGGGTGATATCCCACCTGTCCCACCACTTCCCTGCGAAAAGTTCGGGCGCCTGCATACACGTCGGGAGATTAGTGATGATGAACACGTCCTTGCGGGCAAGGTTCCGCTGCACAGAATCGTAGAAAAATCCGTCCTTGAGAAAATTGACGAGCTCGTAGGATTTCCGCCCGTATGCGGTCGCCTGCAGCTCCCACACGCGCGTTCTCACGGTATCCCGATAGACAGTTCCATTATCCGTGCGGTACTGACTGTCACGCTGTTTTGCGTAGTCGTCATCCGCTTCAGCAAGATACAGAAAGACGATATCGTCGCTGATCTTCCAGTCGGGCGCACCTCCTTCCGGATAGCGCCAACGGATGAATTTGTCAGGTTTTTTGATGATGCCCGATACGATATCCTTCACTTCGCCCCAGAACAGCTCCTGAAGCTCCGTATAGGTCATCCGCTATCCTCCTCTCCCATGAGCCCGCCGATTGCCTTGTAATACCCGTTTGCTGCATAATCGAAGGTTTGTATCAGCTTGTACCGCTTTCCCTTCCACACGCACACATCCGACGTTTTGTCGGTATCGGAGACATCAAGGCTGACCTCGTCCGTGATGAAGGTTTTCATCCCGTTGACGCGATCGGCGGTATCGAGCAGTTCGAGGTCTTTGCTTGAGGACGGCTGCACAATTCCTTCGACTGTTATTTCCGTCGTTTTTGTGTGCGCGCTGCCGTGTATCCACTCCGTCTCGCCCTGCTTGATAACGATAAAGTTTGTGCAAAAATCCGGATCGTGGACGATCTCTGAAACATTGATTGCCATCGGATCACCCCATATCCCTTATGACATAAGTGATGGATTTTCGCATCGCATCCGTATCAATGAGTGGACTGTCACTTCCCTTCGCCTTGATGGTTCGCTCAGAGTTCGGCGGCCATTTATTCTTTGGGTTATCGAACCATGATTGTGCAGCTTTCACAGCAATCTCACCGGCAGCGCTAAGCTCTCGCTCGGAGCCTGCCATATCCCCGTGCATCGCAGCGCGATACGCCACGGCGATCTGTTTTCCGATCGCTTCACGGCTGTCTTTGATGGCAGGCTGGAGCACGGGGCGCGGCGGTATCGCGTACGCGGGGCTGCCGTGCGTCTGCACATAGAGGCTATGCGCCGCACTGTAGAGCATGCCTTTGTCGATATTCTCCTTCATTTCAGCCCGCATCTGCGGGGCGCGTACGCCGTGCGTATGGAGATAGAGCAGTTCCGCGTTGTTCACTTCGTCACCACCCGGACGGCTCGATTTTTCTTGAGGAATGCCGACGAGCACTTTCTTCCGCGTCAGCCTTTCGAGCTTCTTGACCATAGAGGTAAATCCTCTGCCGGACTTCGTAACCGTTGCAGTCCCCTTTACCATACGACCATACCTCCGACGGAGTACATCCGCGCCATCGTGACGAATTGCTGACCGTAGGAGGTCAGCTTGTACGCCCCCCAGCCTGCGAAGTCCTCATTGATGCTGCCGAAATCATAGGACACGGAAATATCGCCCGCGCTCTTGGAAGTTTGCAGCCCCTTGGCAAGCCCTGCGGCAATCTTCTTCTGCATAGGATCATCGGCACCGGCCGCCGTCTGGAGATAGAGCGTCAGCCAGTGCGCGATGTAGAGCCCCATGCAGATTTCCCATGCGTCGTGATAACGGTTTTTGTGAATGGAGGACTGCGCCATATTGACCCATGCCCTCAGAATTACATCCGGCACCGTTCCTCCGCCGAACTGCGGATATGCGGCAAGAAAATCATCCACACCGTATTCGGGATTACCGCCCGTTCGGATGTTCGACGCTGCGGCGATGATCCCGAACACATCGATATCCGAATACATCATGGCTTACTCCTTCTTGCCGCCGTCATCCTCCTGCGGCGGGCTGTTATTGCCTGCCTGCTGGTTACCTGCATCGGCATCCTTCTTCGAGTTCTTCTGCGACTTAGATTCCTTCTTGCCGCCGTCATCCTCCTGCGTCGCATCAGCAACCTCAATCGTACCGTCTGCAACCGCCCACGCATACATGGGGTCTTTCTCGACCCAGTCGGGGAGGGTGGAGAACGCATACGGCTCTGCCGTGACGATCTCCTCCGTCTCGGGGTTGCGGAATCCGATCTTCTGTTTCGCTACGAGTTTAATCATGCTGTCCTCCTTAGATACCGTCACGATAGATGAACGGCTCGAAGTAGTGAATTTTAACCTGTCCGACATTCGCCATGTAGAGGCTGTCGTAAGATGCCGTATTAACGTTCGGCTGCGTCATGACGCGGCTCATCGGAACGGGAACATCCATCCCGACAAAGCGGCGCTGATTGACGTAGGCGACCATTCGGTTCTTCTTGCTGACACCTGCGCCGATGCAGAACCGGCACTCGGCAATCACGAGGTCGACGCCCTTCGCTTTGGCGATGTTGTGGTCGACGAGATACTGCATGATGGAGACGGGCGTCGGATAACCGTTTACGCTCACCATCGTGCGGTTGATGTACGCGAAATTTTCAGGGTCGATGAGGATGTGATTCGGGATCGCGCTGTTGTCATACTGTGCGCCTGCCCATCCTGCGATGATCGCCTCATCGATATCGTTCAAAATCTCCGTCGGCGTCTTGGTCGACCATCCCGTCTGACCGCTTGCGCCGGCCTTGACTGCCGTTGCCGTGATCTGCTTGTTGTTGAGCAGTCCGGTCGTGCCGTATGCCTCCTGCCCGAGGTACGTGTTGATGTCCATGTACTTGTCGTAGTCGAGGCGGATACCGTCGTTGTAGATGTCCTCGATGCTGCGCCCCGTGACTGCGCCGCGCAGCTGATCCTGAATCTTGATGGACATAGACACCTCGTACGGGAGCACCTTATAGAGGTCTTTGGAGAGGTCTGCCTGAATCCGGCGCATGGAGTTCTGGACACCGCCGACGCCGTCCGCCTGTCCGCCCGTGACGCTGTACTCGACGTTGAATGCGGACGTTGCCTCGACCCATCCGCCGCCGCTCTCGATTTCGATGTCGCGCGGATAGGTAGTGCTCGTCAGCGGCTCGCGCAGGAGCGGATCGAGCTTTTCCAGTTCGCTCTCGAGGAACGCCAGACCGCTCGATACTGCCGCCGCGTCCATTGTCAGCAGCGGAGAACCTCCGCGCTGCGGCGCGATTGCAAGGTTATACTGTTTCTTCATATCGTTTCTCCTCTCTCCTCTTACACGCCCTGACGTGTGATGATCGTCAGCTCTGCGACGCTGCGTGCGTCTGCGCCGCTCGACCACTTCACGCCCGTCAGTTCGACGCAGTTTCCGGTCTCATTCGCGGCGCCAAGATCACCGACCTTTGCCCCTGCAGGGCTCGTGCCGCCGACGACCTTCGTGCGGACATATACCTTTGCGCCGACCTTTGGCGTCCCCCATGCGCAGGTAGCGGAAATACCGCCGCGCTGGAGCACGTCACACGGCTCTCCTGCGGTGTATGCCCCGAAATTCTGATAGGGGTATACCTTCGCCGACTTTACCTTGCGCATGGCGATGCCCGCGAAGTCCGCGGCGGTGTTTGTTGCGCCAAAGAGCGCAACGGAGCCGTCGTCCTTCTGAATAACGGGCGCGCCGAACGGAATGTCATCCGTTCCTGCGGCGACAGGGCGCGTGCGGCTGACCTCGTCTCCCTGACGGGACGCCTGCCCCGGATACCCGTAGGTCATATTGATTCCGATTGTAGTTCCCGGCATTTATTTTTCCTCCTTCTTGCAGTGCGGATTGCGCTTGCGGCAGTTCTCGCCGAAAGCACGCATCTCCTTTTCCTTCGCGGCGGCATCCGTGGTCTTGCGGCGTGCAAGTGCACCATAGCCGCCCGGCATTGGCTGCGAATCCTTCGTCTTCATCGCTTTCTTCACGGCTTTGCTGAGTGCGTCGGACGCCCTCCGCTGCTGCGCCTGCGGCATTGCTGCGATGATCGGCTTCATAGCGCGAATCACCGACAGGGCGAGTGCCTTATCTGCGGCAGGTCTTGCTTCATTCGATTCAGATTCCGTCTCCTGCTCCTGCAGGTCTTCGTCCTCCTCGAGCTGTTCCGGCGGGACGGTCACGCTCTCCTCCTCGGATTCCTCGTCCTCCGTCGGTGCAGGAGCGCCGCCTTTGAGTTCCTCCTCGAGTTCGTCCAGGGACTCCGTTTCCTTTGCGGGTGCTTCTTCCGGTTTCGGCTCATCATCCTGCGTTTGCGACTTCACGAATGCGTCAACCTTAGCGTTGAGAGCCTCTACCGCGTTCATAAGAGCCGCGATATCCTTGCCCTGTGCCTCCTGCGGTGTCTCTTCCCCGCCGCCCTCTGCTTCATCGACAGCGCGTGCCGCCTCGCGGACTTCCTCCGGCTCTGCATCTTTGGCGAATGCCGCAAACATCCGATGCAGAATACTCTTTTTTGCCATCTGTTTTCCTCCTTCTGGCTTGGTCTTGGCGTCACGGATAGACACGTCGTGTCCCGCGCGCCCGGCATCGACGACAGCAACATGATTGCCGATGATATCCATCTGCTCGTATGTTCCGTCGTCCCTCTCGATATATTTGCACTCGTAGCCGCACGATATTTCCCGCTTGCCCGCGTCAATCTTGGCAATGAGCGCGGCATCGTACACAACGAGATCGCAAATCAATTTGTCGGCGTCCGCTCCGCTGCCGCGGCGGACATTTTGCACCGTCCCCTTCGTGTAGCTCGCGTAGTTCGACGCGTCCACGCCGATGGGCGGGTGATCGTCTGTGACGGGCTTCCCTTCAAAGGACGCAATCGCCGCAGGCTTGAACACCTCGTTTTCCTCTCGGTAGACATTTAGAATACCGTCACCGTGATCCGTGATGCCGAGTTCCTGCGGCAGATACTCCTGCACGCCTGTGCGGCAGATCGGGACGCTGTGACACACGAGGAATCCCTCGGGCGTCCGCGTCATATGGGGCGAGAACCTAGCCCCGTAGAATGCTTTCAATGGGCATTCCCCCTTTCAAATTTTAGGCATAAGAAAACCCGCCCTGTATCGAGCGGGTTATTTAAGAGTTTTCCTTTTTAGGCTTCAGCCGCATCCCCCATCCGCCATAATCCACAAGTTCAAAACGGCCGTATTTATTCGCCAAATCCTTTATGTTATTCTGCTGGTTGCGCGTAAGATCGTTCCATTTGACAATGACCTCCCCGCGTTTCTCGCGCTTTGTATTGCGATACTCTGACAAATCGACGCCCACCTGCTCGTTTATGTAGGACATCAACTTTTCTGCCTCTGTCCCCTTTTTCTTTAGCGCGGGCTTAGGCTTCTCCTTCGGCGTGAACTCGTGCTTCGTCTTGCCCGTCCATTCCTTGCCGCTGAATTTGCCACCTGCACCGCCGTCGATCTTGCCCTCCGTCAGATGGACTTTCGAGCCGTTAATCGTGCGCCAGTTCTTGGGGGCTGGGTCTTTCGGATGCACAGTGTCCATCGTCAGCCCCTTGTGCATGGCGTAGGCATCCAGTGCCCGTTCAATCCGTCCGAGCGCCCGTCCGATGCGAAATGCATCTTGTACCTTCATAGTTCTAACTCCTTTCAAATCTCTTGCGCGACATTCGCTCAATATGCCCGTTGCGATACACACGCATCGGGAAATTGAGTAAATCCAAATCAACCACCGGCTCTGGATAGCACCTACAATTCGGGCAGCATCCCGCGTGGTAGTGTCCCAGCTTATTGTTGTACGGCGTCCCGTCGATGTGGCGCAGTGGAAACAAGTCCTCGGGCGCAGGCGGATCGCTCCACCTGACGAGAACGCCGCTCATGTGCTTATGGCTGTTGCGCGTCCTGCCGTCTCCATTGTTACCTCCACACGCGCGCCACACATACCAGTCAAGTCCGAGGGCTTCTGCACGCGCCTGCACTAGATTGGTCTGCGTCATGGAGACCTGCGTCCGCGCGATGAGCTGCGCCCGCGCCGTCGTTTTCTTCGGGAACATCCGCTTAATCTCATCGGCGATGTCCGAGGCTCTGCGCCCCTTTAGTGCCTCCCGTGCGGCGTATGCGGTCACGTCGTCGGCGATGTCCTTCGGCAGTGTGCTGATGAGGGCTGCATTCTCCTTCACGAGGGCTCGTATTCGCGCCCCACGTGCCCCCTGAAGCTCTTTTTGCAGGGCTTCGTATATCTCCCTCCCCCTGCCGTTATTTCGCGCCGCCTCGCGCCATGTGCGTCCGGTATCCTCGAACAGCCCCGTCACCATCTTCATAGCGATTGCTTCCGAGAGACGGATGAAGTCCGGATTCTCTGCGAGATGCTGCAGCGTCCCGGTGATGAGCGCGATCTCTGTCGTCTCTCCGACGCGCGTTACAATCCCCTTTGCAAGGTCAAGGAGCGCTCTGCGGAACGCTACTTCTATTCTGCGCTTTGGCATCCAGAGCGGTTCTCTCATGCGTAGGTCTCCTCAAAATGGGTATAAAAAATCCGCCTACACGTTCGTGCAAGCGGTCACTGTGCCGTTTGTTTGTCTTATATGCCGGGGATGCTGTCCTTGATGCCCTTCGCCATTTTCATGGCGCGCTGCATCAGGCTGTTCTCGTTCAGGTATTCTAGCCCCTTGAGTGTAAGGCGCGGACGGGATTCGCTGACCATGAAGTTTCCTGCCGCGTCGATGTCGATGGCAAGTCCTTCAATCATGCCCGCCTCGACGAGCATTCGCAGGAGAGATAGCAGACGCTGCTCGGAGATATGGAGCGTTTCTGCCGAAATCACACGATAGTCAAATTCTTCACTATCCATAGCCGCTTCCAGTGTCTTTAGGATGCGGTAGATGATCCGTATGTTGTCCATTGTGCTCACCTCTTATGCTTCCTGTGCGGTCCCTTCCCGATCTTGATGAATGTCCAATGCGAACAATAGCACATCGTCACTGTCAAGCAGATCTCCATCCTCATAAGCCTGCATGACTTCTTCACGCTCCTCATCCGTCTTTAAGCGCAATCGGACGCCAAGGACAAAATTATCGTTATCCCATATCTCACGCAGCATTTTTACAAGCCGTCTCTCTGCCCCGACTGTTTCTTCTTCTGGAATCATAGAAGCACCTCCATCATCAATTTATCTTCATTCTATCCAAAATGCGGTAATTGTCAAACCCATTATTTTCAACGAGGTAGTCATAGTTCCCGACTGCCTTTCGGAGGATTTTCTTCTTCCGCTCCTCTTTCGACAAGTCACTATTGAGAGCGCTCACTATGCGGGCATACTCCGCTTTCGACAACTTGACTTCACGGCGTTTCCGCTTGCGGTCAAACTTGCGTTTTCCCGCGCCTTTGCCAAACTTCCCATCGGACTGACGTGGATGATCCCCTTCATTCCACGCATCCGTCGTCCGCTGTTTTGGCGGTTCTCCTGCGCCGCTGCCGAACACGCCGTTCATGAGGTCGCCCATGCCCTCGTCCGGCTGCATGACCGAATCGTCGGCACGCTCTATATCCTCATCCGTAATGTTCGACCACATTCCAGTCATCTCAGACTGTTGCCGCAGTTCTTTCAGTGCCGTGCGCTGGCTCACCATGCCAGCCTGGAACGCCTTTGTTACGCTGTCCGTGTTCTTCGAGGCAAGGTCTGCCATCTCATCGTCACGCGGGCGGCGGATGGGATTGAATTCGTAGTCCCAGTCATCGGGAATACCACCGAGCGTCGAGATAAACATGATCGGCAGAATCTTGTCATACACAGGGCGAAGTTCCGCCTCCTGCTTTTCTTCGATGGTGTCATAGTAATTCTGCATGTCGCTCTCGCCGGTAGCATTCATCCCGGCAGGGCTGCGCCCGAACAGTTTTGTCACAGGCGTCTCCGCCGCGCCCGCGACGTCCATCATGAACCTGTCGTATGTCTCGCCGATGCCGCCGAAGGTGTACTGATGCGTCTCGTAGCTGTCGCCCTCGCCGAGGATTTGGAGACTGTTGTTGTTCATCATGGCGTTCATGCCCTGAATGGTATTGTAGAGCTGCACCTGTGCGCTCTCGTTTCCGGCGGCGAGCAGCTGCCCCATGCCGTCCATCTTCATGACACGCAGATTGGCCATGAAGGTCAGCATGGCGATGTTCCAGCTCACATTGTCTCGTTTTCGGAGTTCGTCAAAGACATGCTCCAGCTCGGACGCGCCCCAGTAGGTCTCTGCGAGCTGCTCGAGATACGGGAGCGCGCGCCCCATGAATCTGATGATGCGGCTGTGATGCACGCGGATGCCAACGGTCAGGGCGTCGCTAGATATTGTGTAATATTCGGGCATCCCAAACTCGGGATCGGAGATGTCACTGACGAGCTTGTCTTCCGGGGTGATGCCCGACCATCGGTCGAGGACGAGCAATCCCTTGTAGCTGCCCGGCATCACCATATCGTAATCGAGCGGTTGGTCGAGGCAGTTCTCATGTCCCTCAATCATAATGAGCGCGCCTGCGCCGCCGTAGAGCCGCCCCCATTTCAGCCCCTCGAGAATCTTGCGGCTTGTGCGCGTCGTGCGGTCACAGCGGACAATCTTCTTGATTTGGTCGGGCGATAGCTGCGTCAGGATATGGTAGCCGTTCTTGATCATATCCTCTGGGACAACATCGATGATGCGGCGTACGATCCAGTGTGAACGGTACAGGCTGTTGATGGTCTGCCAATCCCTAGAGAACCGCGTCAAGGGGTATTCCGTCGTTTCGAGCGGGTTCGGCATGAACACACCCGAGCGTGTCATTGGGTTCTGAAACGCGTCGTTCGTCTTCTGCCGGCGCAGTTTCGCTTGTTTGTTTTTACTCATTCTCTGCGCCTCCATTTCGGCAGCATGGTGTGAACGTAATACCGCAGCGCGTCGCACGCATGGTCGTTGCTTTTGACGGGTTGCTCTTTGCCCATCCGCGCCGCTTTTTCGTCCCAGACGTAGCTCTGGAACTCGTCGATCATCGGCTGACAGCGCGTGCGGTGGATGCGGATTTTCTTCTTCGTCAGCAGTTTTGCGACCTCGCGGATGCCGTCGTTGACGCTGTTGTCTGCGTCCTTTACGCGGAATCCGCGCCCTTGACACTCGAGTTTGAAGCTCGCCGCCGAGGGGTCAATCACGATGATGTCGGGATACTCCTCGCCGACCATTCGCTCTAGGTCGTCGGCATACTCGGCGTCGGTCTTTTGCCGCTGCTCCTTGCGACTGTCCCAGTAGTACATATCTGGGATCCATATCGTCTCGCCGTCGTCGTAAATGTCGAGAAAGACCATCGGATTCTTCGTACCATAGTCGCAGGCAATGAAGCGGCGGCAGGTGCTCTTGATTGTGTTAGTGAACTCCTCATCGTCAAACAGGAGGTCATCGCTGAACATGTCGTAGATGATGCCCTCCGCAAGCACCCACAATCCGAGGATCATGCGCTTGAACCACATTCCCGAGTACGAGCTGCGAATGTTCGTCTTGTACTCGCCCGTGAGGTTCGGATTGTCGTCTAACTCAAAATGCACCACGTTTACAAGTCCGTCCCGGAGCTTCTTTTCGCTCGTGACGTATTCCTTGTAAAGGTAGTGCATGGGAGAATCCGGATTTGTCGTACTGTATAGCTTTGCCCCCGGCACGCTGAGACGGTTGAGGAGCTGCTTGAAGAATCGCTCGGGCATGAGGGTCAGCTCGTCGCAGTATGCGCCTGCAAGGGTCTTTCCTCGGATGAATTTCTCTGAGCCCTCGTCCTTTGCACCGACGACCTTAATGCGCCGTACATGCTCGCCCTCTGCGTCCCGCCAGAACACGTCAAGCGAGCCGCTCTGCCGGTTGTAGTGGTAGTGCTCCTCGCCGATGGTATCGAACAGGTCGTTCAGCACGTTGTCGTAGATCGTGTCCTTGGATACACCGGTCATGAGGAGCAGCCCCGGCGGCCCCGTCATGATGTAGTCGAGCCATTTGGGAATCATGGCGACGGTCTTGCCGCTGCGGACGCTGCCCTCGAGAATGTTGATGAAGGCGTCCTCCTCGATGGGCTTCTCGATGAAGTCCAGAGCCTTTGTGCCCCAGTCCTTAAACTCCATCAGGGTGTCCTCCTCTCACGAGCCTTTTTTAGAGACTGCACAAGCTGCACCATTGTGGATTGCTCCTTTGGTTTATTCTCCTCACCATTGGCAAGTGCGGCGGCTTTTTCCCTGAGTTTTACGTCGCGTTCTTTGAGGCGGATGTCGGCACTGTCTCCGATGCTGTCAAGTAGTATCTTCACCATCTGCGGATTGCCCTCACAAGCGGTACGAATGATTCCGCCAATAACCGCATCGGCGATTGTAATCTCCTCGTCTTTGATGTTTGCCGCAAGCATGATTCCTTCTCTGAGGTCTGGATGCAAGTCCTTCAAGGTGAGTGAGACTGCTTCTTTGAGGACTGTACGCAGAGCTTTCTTGCGGCGGCGGGATTTTCCGCTCTCAACGCCACCTTTTTTGCTATTTTCTCTAGCTTCGCTCTTACTTCGTTTCGATGCCGGAATCAGATTCTGCTCGTTCGCCATCTACACGCTCACCACCTCCCTTGATATAGGCATAAGAAAACCCGCCCAGAATGAGCGGGTTCATTGTGAAATTGTTGTCTACTTCTTTCCGTACTTGCGGCGGGCACGGTCTGCACGTTTGCCCATGATAAAACCGTAGTGGTAAATGATAATGCCCGTAATCAGGACATCGCCTATAGCAAGATGACGATTCATCAACCAAGCTATCATGTCGCGAACAGGTTCATCTGGAATTGCATGACGCATAGCAATTTGCTCCATTGTCATGACTACACCGCCTCCCGCCCGAAAATCTTTTCAAACACAGGAACGACGCTTTCATAGTACCGCCAAGTTTCGACTTCCTTGACGCTGTGCTCGGACTTACTGTAGAACAACTTCGCATACTCGGGTACTTTCAACTTGTGCATGTTCGCCAGCTTGCCGATCTTGTTTGCCGACACGCCGAACATTGCGCCGATTTCCGTCGCTGAGTACGTCCGACGCTCTGCGGCGGGCAAGGGAAGAATCATCTCACCCGCGACCATCTCGGCGGCTTTTGCGTTGCATACGGCTTTGTATTCGGGGATGTTCGTGCGCTCTGCAATCTTGAGAAGCAAGTTTGCCGCACGGGTGCGAGCATTGCGCTCCATGATTTCCACACGCTTGGACTGAAGGGCATCGTCATGCTTCACGTTGTAGCCGCCAGTCTTGCGGATGGAGGGCAGAACCTCCGACGTGACCCAACGCTTGAACTTCTTCGCGGCGGGGAGCTTCGAGGAGAGGATGAGTGAGTAAAGCCCCGATTCGTTGATGATGGTTGCCGTCTGTGTCCCGCGCGACGGGGTGGTAATTTGCCACCCCGTCTTATCTTCCTCGTCAACATGGGCTTTCAACGCATTCACGGTATCCTTATAGCCCAGAATCTCCGCGACATCCTTGCCAACGAAATACGGTTCTCTCCCCTTCACAATCGTTCGCACCTTGCCGAACTCGGCGTTTTCGAAAATCTGAACTCCATTTGTCATTACAATTCATCCTTTCTTTTTTCCCGAAAAGATGATAGAATGAAACCATCAATCCCTTCGGGGGTTGTAGGACAAGCAACCCTCGACTGTCGCCAAACACTGAGGGTTGCTTTTTTCATCAATCTCGATAACTTTCGCGCACGGTATCAAGCAACGTCCTGCCATGCGGGGCATTCCCATCACCTTTAATGACGTCCACTTCGGCGGTTCCTATAAGTGGTTTGATGCGCGCTTCAAGCCACTCCGTTACACTTGTGTTTCCAGCTGCTTTCCGCTGATAATTATATGCAGGAAATAGCTGACTACGCGGGCAACGAATTACGACTTTAATTTCTTCGAGCTGAACTATCTGTCGTTCAAGCTCACTCGCAGGCACATTCATATCTCCCCCTCCTTTCAACGGCAATATTACACGATTATTTTCAGATTGTCAAGGGGGTTATTTAGCTTTTATTTTGTGTGTCTATTCATAATTTTACAAAATTCTATTTTGGTCATTTTATAGATTTTACCGCCGATGTGAACTTTCACGGGGTACTTTAGCAAATCTTCATCCACAACAGTTTCGGCATAGCAGCGACAGAGCGGGCAACAGCCCGCGTGGTAGTGTCCATAATTCTCCGAATTCGTCGATGGAAATAATGTTTCCGGCGCGGGTGGGTCGTTCCAATTAACAACAATCCCACTCATTTTACGGTGGCTATCCCTTGTCTTCCCATCACCTTTTCTGCCTCCGCACGCCCTCCAAACGTACCAATGAAGCCCCATTTTTTCCGCTCGCGCCTGCATCAAAGCTGTGTGTGCAATAGACGCTTGCGTTCGTGCAATCAAAAGAGCTTTATTTTTTGCATGGGCAGGAAGCATTTTCTCAAGGTCTTTCGCAATAGATTCAGCCCTGCGTCCTTTTTGGTTCTCCTGCATGACGTAAAGTGCTATATTGTTGGCATCCTCTGCAGAGAGTATTGTCAAAAGATATGGGGCTGACCGGGCAAGGGAGGACACACGTGCGCCCGTTTCTCCTTGCATCTCTTTTTGTAGAGCATCATACATCGTTTTGCCTCGCCCATAGGTCGAGGTTATTTTTTTGATGATCCCCATTATATCTATCATCGTGCGATGCCGCCTTTCTCTCATAGACTGCTTTTATTGTTCCAATCTTATATTACTCGATGATAGACATAAACTCAATCAAAAAAGCCCTCCACTGATACGGCGAGGACTGCTTGCGCTCTATGCAATTTTCGACATTACCATCATACCACGTTTGACAGCGAAAAACGCGCAGAAAGTGCGCAAAAATCTCGCAAAGAATGCGCAAAAAACGCGCAAAAATTTTGCTGTCTTAGTTATCCACAGTTTTCCAAAAACACGAAGTCAAGGCTGCGCTGCCCTTCCACAGCTTCTGGGAATAGCGTCTTTGTGAGCACTGTGATCGCCTCCCGGGCGAGATACTGACAGCTGCGCTCGCTGTAGCCTGTCGCCTGTGACACCTGATACCATCGCTCCCCGTCCATGAACTTCCTGCACAGGATCGTGCGGTGTGCGTCGCCCATCAAAGCGAGCGCATTGTCAATCCGCCGCAGGAGCGTCTGGATGCGGATGTAGTTCTCGCGCAGAATCGGCAGACGTTCTTCGAGCTTCATGCGTCGGACGACGGCACGCTCAACCTCGGATAGCTCATCGTACCCGCCGACGGGTGCATCGCCATACTTCGATATTTTCGCATCTCCGATGCTGCGTATCTGCTCTTCCACGCCTTCGATCTCGATGCGGAGGCTGGAGAGTTGCCCCTTGAACTGGTGATAGTTACGGAGATACCCGTATACCGTCTTTTCGTAATCGTCGTACTCCCTCATATGCTCCTCCGCTTAACAACGAGACAGAGAGCGCGACTTCTCGCACTCTCTTTTTGCTCCGAAAACGCCTTGTCTTATTCTGCGCTGCCGTCCAGTTCCCGCATCATGATCTCTATCCTCGGTCGTTCATCGTACCATTTCCCGAGCTCGGAGAATCCGACGATCTGACTGTCGTCCTTGTACCACACGCCCTTGAGTGCATCCTCGACCCCTTTCAGCACGTTGGACACGTCCGGCTTTGTCACCGGTCGAATCTGCCCCGCCTTTGCCGCCTCGCGCTTGTATTTTGGCATCCCTTTTGGGATGGCACGATAGATACGTAGGGAGAACTCGATTGCACCCTCTACGGGCGATTCCGGGGCGTGCTGCGCCGCAATCATCCGCACATAGCTCTTGTAATCGCGGCTCTTTGCGGGATCGTACGCCTTGACAAATCCGCCCTGCCGAGAAAACCGCGGTCGTCCCTGCGCGACCGGCTCGCCGAGGATAACGGCGGTATAGATGCTCAATGCGCGACCTCCTCGCTGCTCAGCAGCCTATACGTCTCCCCATCGTAGACGTACACCGGCATGCCTTTTTGACTCGCATGTGAGAGCTCCATCATGCATCCTCGGCTCTCCCGGTATCGTCCTGTCATCACTATCCCGTCGCAGTAATCCAAAAGGCACAGACAGTACATCATGATTTTGTAGTACTCCATGCTCTCCAACGCCTTAAAGTTGGCAATCGGGCTGATGTAGAGCACATCCGGGTATTTCTCCTGAAGTTCGCGTTGGATCGCTTCCGCCTCTGCCCGATTCTTCGTTTCGTCACCGCTGAATGGGTGCGATAGATAGTGTGTAATCATCGGTGTTCCTCATCAATCCTTCATCCACACAAGCCACACCGTCTTGCCTCGCCGATTACCAAACAGCGGACGTTGCGGGAACAGCCTCAAAATATCCGCTGTGCTGATCTGATCCTCGCTCCACTTGAAAATCAACACGCCCTGCGGCTTGAGTACTCTCATACACTCGGCGAATCCACGGCGCAAATCATCTTCCCAGTCATCCGTGAGCATTCCATATTTCTTGCTCAACCACGACGCCTTTCCGACACGACGTAGATGTGGAGGATCAAACACCACGAGCCGGAACGACTCATCGGGGAAAATCATATACCGGAAATCGCCTAGGACATCGGGCCTAACCTCAAGTTTCCGCCCGTCGCACAGCGTATCATCCACGATACGGCAATCTTGGAATACCACGCGGGGATTATTCTTATCAAACCAAAACATTCTTGCACCGCAGCAGGCATCAAGAATCGGCTTATCCATGTCAATCCTTCCTCTTCGCACAGTCCCTCACCAACGCCCCATACAAGCGTTGAGATATTGGTTGCACACACTGCCGAGTGTCATTGCGCCTCCTCATGGTAGCCGCGCTTTCGGTTCTTCTCGTTGACACGCCGCTGCCATTCGTCCCGCTCCTCTTCGTTATATCCGAGCGCATCAAGCCACGAAACACACACTGTGATCACATCCGTCAGCTCTTCTGCAAGATGCTCATTGATCTGTCTGTTGCGGATGATTCTATCCAAATCGAGATTGATGAGGTCTGCTTCCCCGAGTACCTCCTCTGTCTCCTCTGCGAGTTTTTCCATCCACTCTTTTGTACTCGCATTCCGAAATGCCATGCATGGAATCGGTTTAATCATTTTCTGCCTCCTACTCTATCCGCTGCCAATCATAAAGCCTTGCCCATGCCTCAAGCCTGTCTAACGCATCCTTCTTCGTGGGATACGCCCCTATAAGCACCTCTGGCGTCTGTCCCTGATCAGCATAGTACACCGAGTACCGCAGCCTCCCTTTTGCTGATTTCCCATCCGGCGCGACGTAGTACACGGTGCCGACTTCGTCCTCGTACATCATGCGTATCCCGCCTCCTTTTCATATTGCCTTGCGCGATACCGAAATGTCGCAAGCGGCATATGACACGCCCGCGCCGCCGCACTCCCTGTGATTTTCTCTGCTTTCCACTGCCGATAACATTCAGGAAAGTTTGTCGGCAGGGGACGCGCCGGTCTGCCAAACTCTACACCGCGCGCTTTTGCCGCCGCGATCCCTTCGGCTTGTCTCTGCTTGATGTTCGCACGTTCGCTTTCGGCAACGAACGAAAGCACCTGCAAGACAAGATCGCTGATGAACGTTCCGATGAGGTCTTTCCCCCGCCGTGTATCAAGCAGCGGCATATCGACGACCACAATGTCAACGCCTTTTTCCTTGGTCAATATGCGCCACTGCTCTTGTATCTCTTCGTAGTTACGCCCGAGGCGGTCGATACTTTTAATATAAATCACATCGTCCTTTTTCAGGCGCCGTACCATCTTCTGATAAGCAGGGCGGTTAAAATCTTTGCCCGACTGCTTGTCCGTGAAGATGTTTTTCTGAGGGATGTCAAGAGCCTGCAGGGCGATGATTTGACGCTCTTCGTTTTGCTCGCGTGTGCTGACGCGTACATACCCGTAAATCATACTGCCGGCTTCGCCTCCCGCCATCCGTACCGCTTTGCCTTTTCGTCAAGCTCCAGCTGCGCCGCAAGTCCCGAGAAAAAGGGATACTCGCACATCTGCCCGCTCTCTTCCTCCGTGTCCCGATAGATGCCCCAGCGGCTCCGCCCGATGTACGCGATGTAATAGACTGCGCCGCGTTCGTCCTCGTACTGCATCATCGCACCTCCCGAAATATAACCTTGCTCTCCCGCATTTTGTACAGGAACAGCTTCTTCCGCAGTATGTAGTCACGCGTCTTCATGCCCTTTACCTCGACGACCTCAGTATGCCCGTCCGCGTACCGCACGAGGAAATCGGGCGTGTAAGTAATCGGGAGCTGCTTGTACCCTGCGTTGTCCACGAACCCCTCAAGGAGCTCAAAGGACGGTTGCAGCGTGATTGATACCACCTCGCCCCGACGCTTGAGGTCGAGCAGCTCGAGGTAATATTCTGCCTCGCGCTTGCTGTCGAACGTGCGCCCGTAGACGGTCGTTTTCCGGGCATTGTACTTGTTCCGCTTGCGCCGGCTCTTTTCGTCCGCGCGCCATACCGCCGTGCGTGCCGTCGGGTAGTTCTCTTTGCAGGGTGTGTATTCGTCCATGTCGCCGCCTCCTTACTCAATCCATGGCCTCATCCCATGTCGCGACAACCACCATATAGCCTTGTCCTTATGGGGTTGTTTGATGTATGGCGATGTACTGCCAAGCAACGCTTTACAGGCACCTGCCATGAGTACGTTTTTGTCCTTGGGAAAAGCAATACCATATTTCCGCGCATATTTTTTCAACTTTTTCGCTTGTCCGTATACCACAAGGGATATTAGCGCCATATCCCGCTCTTTGATAAAAGCATTCATGTCCATCAGAAACACCCGCGTTTCTTGTTCTTCTCGTTGATGCGCTTTTGCAGCTCGCCGCGCCTCGCTTCGTCATATCCAAGCGCATGAAGCCATGAGGTGCAAACGGTTATAACATTCGTGAGTTTTTCGGCGAGAGCCTCTTCATCCGCACGCTCTATACAATCAAAAAACTGATCCATGTATATCACATCTCTAACGACATCATACATGTGCTTGCCCAGTTCCTTTGCCCACGCCTCACCATCCGCAACGTCAAACATGTTGCACGGCTGCGGCTTTGTCATATCAATCTCTGCCATCTCAGCACGCTCCTTTCATGCGCCAGTCGAGGCTGTCCATCCGTATCGGCTCACACATCCCGCAAATTCGGCTCACGATGCGCTCGCCCATGATGTCTTTCTCCAGGTTCCCTCGCTTTTTGGGGTCTACCTCCGAGAGGTGTTTACTCAGCTCCTCGGGCGCAAAATTCGACGTGACAATCGTCGGCAACTCCTCGTTGTAGCGATGGTTGAATATCCCGAAAAGCTGTTCTCCAACCCATGAGGACATCAGCTCCGTCCCGAGGTCATCGAGCACCAACATCGGCGCCGTTCGTATCGCTTGCGTTACCTCCTGCGTCGTCCCTTTTCCGAACGTTGCCTTGATGTCGGCGAGGAGGTCAATCGCACTCGCAAAAAGGACGTTCTTGCCGCTCTTTGCCCGCTCATTCGCGATGATAGCCGCGAGCATCGTCTTTCCCGCGCCCCGTCCACCGTGTAGGAGCAATCCGCCGCTCTCTGCCGTTACCATCCATCGCGCAGCCTTCACCGCCTCTTTGTTGCGCTGTGTGACGCGGTAGTCCTCAAAGCCGAGATTGCGGTACCGTTTCGGTACGTGAGCCGCCTGAAAGAGACGGTCGAGCCGCACTTTCTCACGTCGCCGCCGCTCCACGTCGCAGATTGTATAGCTCACTCCGTAGCGGCCGTAATCATCCGTGACGACGGGGGTCATCCCCTGCGCCGATCCTGTCTTGTAACATGTCCCCGCGCAGCCGGCACACCTATCCCGCTCGTCCTCGATCTGTATGATCTCCTCCCGGTGCATCTCGATTACCTCCTGCGGGAGGTTGTACGTCCCACGGACGCGGGGAGTTTCGTTTTCGTTCTTCCCACTCTCTGAGTTGCTGTATCCATGGAGTTTCATCTGCGGAGACATCCGCGCTATGATCTCCTTCGCCTGTTCCACTTGTCACCGCTCCTTTCGTTTTTCGCTGTGCCTTGAATCCGTCTCTTTGCCACCGTTCGAGGATTGCCGAGATGTAGCGGAGATTCCGTCCGCCACACTCTACCGCCTCCGTGATTGCGGCGATGACCCATTTTGCCCCGTAGGTGTCGTAGAGGTCAGCGAGTTTATCCGCCTCTATCGCCCCCGTAACGGGATGGATGTTGTCCGAGAAGGTACGCATCACTTCTCCTAGGTCATCATCCGGCTTATCCCTAGAATGTGGCTGCGGCAGCTCGTCCTCACGCGCGCACGCACGCGGTATATACTGCTGCTGCTGTTTATTATTATTTGTTTTAGTTTTTGTTTTTGTTTTAGGGGACTCGGAATCCGTTGAGGCTGTAGGCTCTGCGGGATCGTTTTGGGGGAATTTTTCCCCTATAACCTCCCCTAAAACCTCCCCTAAAACTTCTTTTTGAGGGAATTTTTCCCCTAAAACTTCATCCTTTTGGGGGAATTTTTCCCCTAAAGATTCATCCGAACCTCCGTTATAGGGGAGTTTTTCCCCTAAACGGATGATGTGATACTGCGTCGGGATACGTCTATCTCCAAACTGCACAGAGATGAATCCCTTATTGATAAGCTCCTGCCGTGCCTTTTGTATTGTCTTGCTCGTGAGCCCTGTGACAGTCTCTAAATACGCATTGCTCGCCTCGAACCACGCTGTCCATCGGCGTTTGTTGTTGAGACCAAATAACTGTAGATAGAGGGCATAAGAGGACGCGCTTAAAGACACCGCCGCAGAGCGGTCAATAAATGCGCCCATCTGCCGTATGTAGTCCATGCGCGTCCTTCTCCTTATGCTTTCTCTGCCGCCTCATCCATATCGTACGAAAACAGGTCATATTCCGACCGCCATTCGTGCGATCCATCCTCCAGTTCAACGAGGTACTCTACGGTATACTCATCTTCGTCGTTGCAGTGCAGGATTACTTTTACGACAACGCCGCGCACATCGATGTTTCCGCCAAAATTTCTAAAGTTTACCTTGTCCCCAACATTGAACGCCGATTCAATCTCGAACTTCATTGATTTACACCTCCCCCATCGTTTAATCCTCAAACAATTCATTTATTGCCTGTATCACTTCCTTAGAAAGCGGTGCAGGTTTTCCATAAAAATCAAAAAATCCTATGATTACATCATGGTTATCAAACTTACGTTCAATCACGGACTCGTTCCACCATTTACGCGTTCCGTTTTCAAGTTCGACCAAATACGAGGGCTGATGTGTCGTATGACTGATGAGCTTAATGTCTACGACAACGCCCTTCTGATTCCGGGTGCCAATCACATCTCCGACGTTGAACTTTGATGCAATCTCGAATTTCATCATCTCACTCCTTCCTCAGTTTGTAGACGTCCGCAATCCGCTCGTCTACCTTCACAGGCTCTAGGATGTACCGCCGCAGGAACGTCTCATGCCCTATCTTGTGTATCTCTGTGTGATGCGTTCTACACAGCGGCAATACCCGCATCCCGATGTGACATATCTCCTTACGATTGCGCCCCATGCCCACACAGTCAACGTGATGCAGCTCCGCTTTCCTACCGCATACCGCGCATCGCTTGTTCATGAGACACACCCACACATAGCGGGGGATGTCCTCGGCGAGCTTATAGAGCGGCTCGTTGCACGGAACATCATGCAGGAGGCAAAAGTCGATCAGGAACGTGATGTAGAGCCTTGCAACCTCCACCGAACAATCGGAGAGCGAGAATGTCCCCTCTAGCGTCGCCATTTCCGACTCTTGAAAGATCCATTTTGAGAACTCCTTGACCGTCTCCATCGGTGTGCCGCCCATCCATAGGGCAATGTCGCGAATAAGGGCGTATGCCTTGCGTCGTTGCTCGGGACTGATACGGCGAGGATCAACAAGCTCAATGTTGACACCCTTGCGGTACTTGCCCTTGAGAGCCTCCTTGTCGGCAGCAGGGAGGAGGATAAGAAAGCCCTCCTCAGCCTCCTGCACGACCTTTCCTGAGAGAATCATTAGAACGGAATATCATCGTCGGGGATAGTATCTCCGATGACGCCGTAGGATTTCCGCTCCAGTTCCTTCTTTGGCGGCGCAGGGACGTCCTCAATGCCCTCAAGTTCGTTGATGTAGGCTATCTTGGTTGCCGTCTTGATTGTCCCATCATAGGAGGATTCATACTCTTCCTCCCGGAACACGCCGCCGAACATCAGCCCCTTGAGCGATTCCACATCAAAGTTCCAGTCCCACCCGGGATTGGACGCCTTGAGGATTTCAACGAGCCCCTTAAACCGTCCCGCCTGCGTGTTGTTCGGCTCCCCGTCAAGCCCCGTGAGCTGATAGTATGTGCCGCCTGCGGGGTATTTTGCATCCGCGTCGCTTTGTTTACGCTGCTTGTATTGCCGCACAAACAGCCCCGCATACTCGCCCTCGGCGACATCCACCCAAAGAACAAGCATCTCTTTCCCTTTGCGCGACTGCGTAACAGCCCCGCCGATAATCGTGCAGGGATAGCCGCCCGCAGGGAGCCTTTCCCCGCCGCCCTTGATTGCCGTCGTTTCGTCCCACCATGTTGGTTTTTGCATTTTGTCTTCCTCCTTATGCACTCTTCGCCGTATCTTCGGCGTCCTCGCCCTCATACTCCTTGAGTGCCGCAATCACAGCGGCCATATCGTTATCAATCTCCTTGTCAAAGCATCCCATCGGGCTTTTCGCCGTGCTTTTATCCGATTGCGTTTCAAAGACGTATTTCCCGTCAAGTGCTTTTGATATTAGAACCGTTGAGAATTTACTTTCCGGCACAATCTTATCCAGCTTGCGCCCCGAGGTTTTCATGCGTGTAAATATGTACCCGCTATCATCACGGTCGGTCTGCGTGTGTGCCATACAGACAACAGTCAAGTCCTCTCGGTAAAGGTGTATCTTCGTAATCAGTTCCCATATGACAGCGGCAAGGTCGACCCATTTGTCATATCCTTTCTCTTTCATGCGCCGCATCTCATCATCAATCATGCACATATTCAACGTGTCAATAACGACGACTTCGATGTGAGTGAGATCGCCATCGTTTACACGCGTCAGATAGTTCATGATGACCGACACGTCCGAACTCTGGATATAGTTCTTGTTTGCCGTGTTGTACGACTTGCGCCATCCACGCCATGACAGCCCCTTACGGTCGGCGTCAATGATTAGTGTCGTCTGTGGGTCGAGTGTCCGGAGTGACGTTGTTTTTCCGCTCCCCGATTCGCCCATGATTAGGATTGCTCTACTCATTTGTTCTTCCTCCTTCTACGCCGCGCCACCTGCCCGCGCGGCGTCGTGGATGCCCGACCGACGCACCGCCCGCCCTGCTTTATCTTTGCAGACAGTTCGTTCCGTAAATGAGGTTTCCCCCACCTTTTACATCCTCCAAATCGGGGTACAATCTGTACCTAGGTTATCCCTTGCGCCGTTATTCTGCCTCCACATAGAAGGACGGCTCGCCCTCCGTTACAGTCATTCCGGGGATAATCTGCCCCGTCACGCTTACTATGCGCCCGTCCTCCATGACGTTCAGGGTTTTCTTGTAATCGCCCCATCGGACGCTTTCCTTGCGTTCGATGTAGTCCGCATCATCCTTGCGAACAAATGCAAGAAGATCTGCGTTCGTTGCGGACACCTTCTCGCCGCCCATCATGTACGTCTTGCTCCCCGCACGGAAGCCGACGCGCCCCGAGGGCAGCATGACAGACTTCTTCTTGCTGCCTGCAAGCTCCGCCTCTGCCCATGGGCGCAGGAGCCCCTCAAAGAACGCCTCATCCTCGTCAAGTTTCATAAGGCTTTCTGCGCGCCACTTCTCATAGCGCGCCACCATCTTTTGGTATTGATCCTCGACCATCTCACGCTCTTTGCGTTTCTCGGCAATTTTCTCAAGCGCCCACTGCGCACTTGCCGCGTCTGTCACCTCAAAAGGCTTCTTTTCTACCGCTTCCATCATGCCGCAGGTTCCTCCTCTATACCGAACTGTTCCGGATGACGTGCCAAATAGTGAATCTGAACATCATCGAATGCTTTATCTACCTCAAACCGCATCCCGTAGCGCGTTGTGCTGTGCTGTACCTGTCCCGCTTCATCACGCCAGAGAATCATGATCGCAGGCGCTTTTGTCAGCTCCCCATAGGCGAGCACTTTATACATGGTTCCGCACAGTTCGGCTTGAAAACGTTCCACATACACGACATGAACATCAGAACCGCCCTCATAGCCGCGCAGCCCGCTCAGCAGCGCGTCAATTTGCTCTTGTACCCACGCGGGGTATTTTGTTACGATCATTTGTCAAATCTCCTCTCATGTGCTATGATAGTCGTATCATTTGTTTTAACTCCTTGCCCTTTCGGGATTGCCGTCTCGAGGGGCTTTTCTTTTTGTGTGTCTTTTTTACGTTCATCCCATAACCGCGTTCACCGAACGCCGTGATCAGGATTGCGCTCTCCTCCCGCGTGCGCGGGATCTTCCCGCCGCCGTCACACGTCGGCAGCGTGCATGTGAGACAGCCCCACCCGGGGCGGCACTCATTCATTCCCGCGCACCCAGTACGTCATGGTCAGCTTATCCCCCGGATGAAGCATCCCACCGCGATCCACAAGCCACGGGTTATTTTCGTACACGCCCTCCTTGTACTCAAGGATGTAGCGGCACGTCCCCGTGTTCTTTGCGACGTACTCCTCACAGATTCCCCACAGTGTTTCTCCGGGCTTGACGATGTGCGTTTCTTCCACCAGTACCGCCTCGGGGCGATCCTCCAGTGCCTCCATGCCCGCCGTACACACGGCGCAGGCGAGCAGCCCTCCGCCAATGAGGGCTTTCATCCCTAGTTTCATTTCCTACACCTCCTCACGCGCTCCGTACTGCACGGAGCTTCTTCTCTTCCGGCTCGCCCTGCGGCAGGGATGCGATGTAATCGAGGACGTCACGCCGTTTGTATCGTTTGAATCCTTTCCACAGCAGATAGAAGGGGATCTTCCCTTCGCGGATGAGGCGGTCAACGGTAACGACCGAGACGGACAACATCGCCGCAACGTCCTGTTTCTCAAGGAGTTCGGGTTGAATGGAGTGTGTGAAAGAAATTCTGTAAAAACTTCTGACTCGAAGGAATAAGGACTTCTATGGTAAAATCAAATCATGGGAGGTCTTTGTTTATGGCAAAACAACAAAAAGAAGTTCACAAAGTCAAAATGACCGATGGGAAAAGAGCGATCATTCAGCAGCTCTTTCAAGAGTATGACATTGAGAGCACATCCGACATCCAAGACGCACTAAAAGACCTGCTGGGTGGAACCATCAAGGAAATGATGGAGGTGGAAATGGACAGCCATTTAGGCTACGAAAAATCCCAACGCTCCGCCAATGAGAACGCTCGCAATGGGTACAAATCCAAGACATTAAACAGCAGCTATGGGAGCGTTCGGATTGAAGTCCCCCAAGACCGGCAGTCTTCTTTTGAACCACAGGTGGTAAAAAAGCGGCAGAAGGATATCTCTGCGATTGATCAGAAAATCATATCCATGTATGCCAAGGGAATGACTACGAGACAGATTTCCGAAACGATCAATGACATCTACGGTTTTGAGGCATCGGAAGGATTTGTATCCGACGTAACCGATAAGATTCTGCCCCACATTGAGGAATGGCAGAACCGCTGCCTTGTCAGCGTTTACCCGATCGTTTTCATTGATGCCATCCATTTTTCCGTGCGTCAGGACAGCATCGTAAGCAAACTTGCGGCCTACGTCGTTGTAGGGATTAACGATGCCGGGCGAAAAGAAGTCTTAACCATTGAAATTGGAGAAAATGAGAGCAGCAAATATTGGCTTGGCGTTCTTAACAGCCTAAAAAATCGA
>NZ_ALJR01000022.1:0-35104 GCF_000287655.1 Selenomonas sp. FOBRC9 | reverse complement strand
GACGATTTGCCTCATAGTTTTTTTGTGCCGTATCCGGGAAGTACTTTTGGTATGTGGTAAGGTCTGAGCGCATTTGTGTCACAGTGCCGCGTGTAATCTCCCGATACAAGGTAGAGCGGGAGATCTTCACCTGCTTTGCAATGTCAGTCTTTGACATACCGGTGGATAGGAGGGCAAAAATTTGTCCGCGCCGATATGGGTCTAGGTGTTTATATGAGCGCGTGGTTGTGGTAGAATGAGTATGGGACATGGCAGCACCTTCTGTTCTGTTTTTGTGGTGAAAACATTGTAACACATTGAGCGCTGCCTGTCCTTTTTTTCTGTCCCACTTCATTTTACCATGAACCCCCTCATAAAAGTAATTATCAATCACTACAAAACTCTTTTGTATCATCCCGAAAGTATGTTATAATTACTCATGTGTATGCAATTATTTTAGGAAATAAACGAAAGGAATCTTTCCATGGCTGTTCATGTCATCAACGAGGCACGCCGCTGTCTCCAGTGTAAAAAGCCGCTCTGCCGCATCAAGGGATGCCCCGTACAGACAAACGTCCCGGAGATGATCCGGCTCTTCCTCGATGGGAAAATCAATGAAGCGGGCGCGATGCTCTATGACAACAATCCGATGAGCGTTTTCTGCTCCCTCGTCTGCGACCACGACGCGCAGTGCGAAGGCAACTGCATTCAGGGACGGCGCGGCGCACCAATCCAGATTTCGAGCATCGAGCACTACATCTCCGACACCTATCTTGACAAGCTCGTTCTCACGCGCAAGTCCTATAACGGCCACAACGTCGCCGTCATCGGCGCCGGCCCCGCAGGCATCGTCGTCGCGGTGAAGCTCGCGCAGGAGGGATACGGCGTCACGATCTTTGAGCGGATGCAGCAGATCGGCGGTATGCTGCGCTACGGCATCCCCGATTTCCGTCTGCCGCCCTCCACAATCGATCGCTATGGAGAAAAGCTGCGAACACTCGGCATCCACATCCGTCCGAACACGACCATCGGCAGTGCGCTGCGCGTGGACGATCTCTTCCGCGACGGGTACGAGGCGATCTTCATGGGGACGGGCGCATGGCGCGCCAAGGCTCTTAAAATTCCCGGCGAGACGCTTGGCAACTGCCACTATGCGGTCAACTACCTCCAGAATCCGGACGTCTATCACCTCGGCGACCGTGTCGCGGTCATCGGCTCGGGCAACTCGGCAATGGACGTGGCGCGCACTGCCATCCGCAAGGGCAGCCGATACGTCACGATCTACGCGCGGCGCAACGGCATCTCCGCGAGTGAGCGCGAGCTCGAGTACGCACTCATGGACGGCTGCGAAATTGAGTATGCTAAGGGGATTCACTCCGTCACCCCGGAAGGGCCGATGATGTACGACCGCGTCTTTGACGAGGAGCAAAACCTCGTCAGCGAGGGCACTCCCTACCTCATCCCCGCCGACAGCACGGTCATTGCGGCGAGCCAGGGCGTCAAGGACAAAATTGTGCGTACAACGAAGGGTGTGACACTCAACGAGAAGGGGCTGGTTAAGATCGACGAAAACGGCATGACGGAGCGCGACGGCGTATTTGCCGCCGGAGACGTCGTCCTCGGGCCTTGGAACGTCGTGCAGGTCGTCAAGGACGCAAAGCACGTCGCCGACGCGATGATAAGATATCTCGAAGCACGCAGCGCCGCCGTATAATCATGCATTTTAGCCGCACCACTCGGTATGGCAGTTCACAAAAACTAATTTCAATATAATTGTAGAACGTAACGAAGGGAGCATCTTCCATGGACATGAGCGATCAGGACATCACGAATCTCGTTCGGCAAATGGCGGCGCCGCCAAAGGAACCGACCTATACGGATGCGGACGTTGAAGAACTCGTACGGATGCACGCAGGCGGAAGGCACAGGATGCGAAGCGAGGCGGAGATCCTCGCACGCTATAACCTCGGGCGCAAGCAGTACAAGCAGCTGAAGCTCAGCCGCGAGAACAACCGCGAACAGCAGCAGATGCTCTACGCGGAGCTGAAGGTGCTCGGATGGATCCTCGGCCGCAAAGAGCGCGATGTCGTCATGGAGATCAACGGATGAAACTAACGCCGCGTAAAGAAGATTTCATTTCCTACAGTAAAACCGCAAACCTCATCACCGTCTCCACGGAGCTGACGATGGATCTCGACACGCCCGTCTCCTTCTACTACAAGTTAGTCGGCGAGAAAAAAGGCTACATCATGGAGTCCGTCGACACGACGCAGCAGCAGTTCGGGCGTTACTCCTTCATCGGCGGCGAGCCGTTCGTGCGCGTGCAGGTCTTTGCCGACAAGCTGATCGTCAACGAAAGCGGTCTGATGAAGGTCATCGAAGGCGCGCCCCATGAGACGATGAAAGCATACGCCGCGCGGTTCACGCCTGCCGTTCCCGCGGGCGAAGAGCCTCTGCCGCTCGTCCACGGGGGACTTGCGGGCTATTTCACTTATGAGACGGCTGCTACCTTTGACCGCGTGCGCGGTGTTGCGCTCGGCGGCGAGGATCTGCTCGGACAGTTCATGATGTGCCGCTGGCTCGTTGTCTGTGATGCGCTCAAGGGAAGCGCGCATCTGCACTACCTCGCCGATATCAAGAAAGGCGACGACCCCGCAGAGCTCTACGACATGATCCGCACGCGGATTGCGGAGATGCGTGCGCGCCTTGCTGCCCCCTTCTCCCCGCCCACTGCGCCCCTTTCGAAGCGATCTGCGCCCGTGGACTTTATGGCGTGGCACGCAGCGCCGCCTGACCGGTTCCTCAAGGTCATCGAGCTGGCAAAAGAGCATATCTATGCGGGTGATATTTTCCAGGTTGTCCCCTCCTACCGCTTTACGGAAAAGATTACACGCCCTTCCTTCCTCTTTTACCGGCGGCTGCGGCAGGTCAACCCGTCGCCCTACATGTTTTACTACAATTTCGGAACGGTGAAGCTCGTCGGCGCGTCGCCCGAGATGCTGATCAAGGTCGCGGGGAGCACAGTCTATACCTACCCCATCGCGGGAACGCGGAAACGCGGGCAGACGGACGAAGAGGACGCGGCACTCGCCGCCGATCTCCGCGCAGATGAGAAGGAGTGCGCCGAACACGCGATGCTCGTCGATCTCGCACGCAACGACCTCGGGCGCATCAGCGTGCCCGGGACGGTGCGCGTACCGAAGCTCATGTCGGTTGAGCGGTTCTCCCACGTCTCGCATATGGTGAGCAGCGTCGTCGGTGAGATCGCGCCCGCCTATGCGCCGATGGACGTATTGCGCGCCGCATTCCCCGCGGGCACGGTCAGCGGTGCACCGAAACTGCGCGCGATGGAGATCATTCACGAACTCGAGGAATCGCCGCGCGGGTTCTACGCGGGGACGGTCGGCTATATGGATTTTCGCGGCAACATGGACATGTGCATCACCCTGCGCACGATGTGCATCGAGAACGACGATACGGCGGTCATCCGCTCGGGTGCGGGCATTGTGAAGGATTCCGTGCCGGAAAAGGAATATCTCGAAATTTTGCAGAAGTCCAAGGCGCTCTTTCAGGTGGTAGAGGAGGTGGAGAACAATGCTGCTTTTGCTTGACAACTACGACTCCTTCACCTACAACGTCTACCAACTCCTCAGAAATATCGGTGCCGACATCGAGGTCGTCCGCAACGACATGATTTCGCCGGACGAAATTTGCGCGCGCGGCTGCAGCGGCATCATCATCTCCCCGGGACCCGGACTGCCGCAGGATGCGGGCATCACTGAGGAAGTCATACGGACACTCGGCGGCGCGCTCCCCATCCTCGGCATCTGCCTCGGGCATCAGGCGATCGGCGAGGTATTCGGCGGTCGCGTTGTGCGTGCGCCGGAGATTGTACACGGGAAGTCCTCCCCCATCAACCACTGCGGCACCGGGCTATACCGTAATATACCGCAGGAAGCGACCGTTGCCCGCTATCACTCCCTCATCATCGAGCGCGCGTCACTGCCGGATGTACTCGAGATCACGAGTGAACTGGCGGACGGCACGATTATGGGCATACGCCACAAGACGCTCCCCATCGAGGGCATCCAATTTCACCCGGAGTCGATCCTGACGCCCGACGGACGAAAAATGATGGAAAATTATCTAAAGGAAATACATGCTCTATGAGTGAAAAAAGATATGACGACATTCTGCTTATCAGCGACCTTGACGGCACGATCATCCCGCGCTATGAGATGATCTCCGAGGAGAATCTGCGCGCGATCAACGAGTTCACCGCGCGCGGCGGCGCATTTGCCCCCGCAACGGGGCGCACGCCCGGTTCTGCGCTCCCCTACCTTGAGGGCATCACCGTCAACGCGCCCGCGATTTTCTTTAACGGCGCGATGCTCAAAGATTTGACCGCGGACAAGGTACTCAAAACGCGCACGCTCGACGGAGATATTTGGCGCGACTTCGCCGCGCGCGTGCTCTATCAGTTCCCGCGCGCCTGCGTTGAAGTTTACACTGTTGAGGACTGCACCGTCATCAGCCCGGAGGAGAACGACGACCCGCGCCTTGACGGCGAATTCTACAACGTAAAGCACTGCACACTGCGCGATGTGGAGAATGAAACGTGGCTCAAGTTCTTCATCAACGATGCGCCCGTCAACCTGACCTTTGTCGAACGTCTTGCAAAGGAACTCGGCATTGATCAGATCTCGACCTCATTCTACTCTGAGGAGAACTATCTGGAATACGTCGCGCCGCATACGTCCAAGGGCGATATGGCGCAGGTGCTGCGCGCCATGCCCGCCTATGCCGGTCGCCGTGTCGTTGCCTGCGGTGACTACGGGAACGACGTCGCCCTCCTGCGCATGGCAGACATCGGCATCGCCCCCGCCGATGCTTCTGAAGAGGTAAAATCCGCCGCCGACCGTGTCGGCGTTCCGTGCAGCGAACACCTCATCGCATGGGTGCTGCGGGAGGTTCTCTAAGTTTACGTCGTGTACACCAACATGCAGAATATATCTCCCTTTTCGCAGTAAATCGCTTCAATATCATCCAGCTTTTGCAGCCACAACGTAAAGGACACGACATTCGATCGAAGAGCACATGCGGCTCAAGATCGGACACAAAAAAGAGTGCCGAACGGCACTCTTTTTTTGATCCCATCCCACAGAGGAATGGGAATATATACTTGTGGAGAGATTAGAAGGAGAAGTCGACCTGTGCGAACAGCTTCTTGCCCTTCAGGTCCTTATCGGCAATGCTCTTGCCATGGAAGTAGTTGAGCTTACCCGTGACGTTCTTTGCAAAGCCGTAGCTCAGACCTGCTTCCCAGCCTTTATAGCCCTGCATTGCAGCATCATAGGTCGGGAGGAGCGAAGCATATTGACCGAGGTGACGATATCCGACGAACAGCCCCCAAGAACCGGGATCCGACTTCTTCGCGCCCTTGTAGCTCAGCTCAATGTTATAAGCCTGATCCTGCTTGCTGCTCAGATCCTTTGCTTCCGTATTCTTCGCATAAGCGCCAAAGAGCTTGACATCATTACTGAAGTTGTAGCCTGCACCGACCGACCAGATGCTTGCATTTTTCTTGCCGTACGCGTTAGTGAAATACTCGCTGTTCAGGTGATGATAGCCTGCGCCGAGGCTGAGCGCCCCCGCCATGCCGGTCAGCTCAATGCCCTGATAGTTCGCAGCAACATCATAATATGCCGGTTTCGGGGGATTTGCAGCGACATCAACGGCAAAGTCAGAGATACGTCCCGCAAAGAGCTTCGCCTTCACTGTGCTGCCGAACTGTACCTGTGCACCCGACATGTCATCATCCATGACAAGCCCCTGGTCAACATCGGAGAACACAGGGAACTTACCGAGCTGAACATTAAAGTTGTCATAGGTACCGTTCGCATATGCCCACTTGAGTGCGACATCGCTGCTCGTGTCCTTGTCGAGCTGGATATCCGCCTGCAGACGTGCCTTGACGCTCCAGTTCTTGTTGACCTCTGCCGTCGGATGGAGACGGAAGCGGAGGCGGTTCATATTTTTCTTCGTAGTCTTTGTTGCCGAGGTGTCTGTGCGCGTGCTGGAGTAAGTATAACGGAGCAAACCGTTCCACTTCACCATGTCCGCGTTGCGCTCGAGGTTGGAGACGCGGACGCCGAGGTTGTTGAGCTCGTCTGCGAACTCAGCGGCAAGACGGTCGACAAGCGCGCGATCCGATGCGGACATATCGCCCTTCGCCATTGCCTTTGCAACCATCTGCGCCATCTCGTAGCGCGTGATGTTGCGGTCGCCGCGGAACGTGCCGTCGCCGTAGCCCTCGACAACGCCGTCCGCTGCGAGCTGCGTCACGGCGTCGTATGCCCAGTGATCACGAGGCACGTCGGAGAAGGGATTCGCCGCTGCGAACGTGGTCGATGCCGCGCCGATCGTGAGCGCTGCCGCGAGCGCTGCTGCCAGAGTCTTCTTCATGGTAATTCCTCCTTGCGGGATGTTCCCGCCGTCAAAAATTATTTTGATCCTAATGCGGGAGGAGGACGGAGTATCCTTGTTCCCTCTCGTACGCACTCCTGCACTCAGATTCAACGCGTTTATTATAACATAACGTTTCATGTTTGCAAAGTAAAAAATATATTGCCGACAAAATATTTTGCCTAAATAAAATGATTGAGCTCAGAGCTCTAATTCCTCACCCATCCGTACTGTGTGATATTCGACGTATAGCGCAGACGATCGGTAAAATCCTTGTTGGTATTTGCCGTGCGGAAGATGGGGACGCGCTCCATGGCAAAGACATTGCTGTTCCGGTCGACGTTGCTGTATTTGACGGTGAATCCGCCCTTATACCCCGCCTCCTGTGCGATCTGAGCGATGTGGAGGTCGTGGACACCCGTGGGGTAGGCAATAAATTCGATGGGATGTCCGAGTTCGCGTTCGGCATGTTTTTTAGATTCGACGAGTTCCTCTCGGATGCGGTCGTCAGAGAGTTCGGGCAGCGGCGCGTGTGTGACAGTATGAGACTCTATGGTGATGCCGTGCTGTTCCATTTCGCGGAGCTGATCCCATGTGAGGTATCCTTTGCGTTTGCTGAGGAATCCGGTGACAACGAAGATAGTGGCTTTGAGGTTGTATTTTTTGAGGATGGGATAGGCGGTCGTATAGTTATCAACGTAGCCGTCATCGAATGTGATGAGGACGGGACGTTCCGGGAGTTTCCCCGTGCCCGCGAGGAAGTCATAGAGTTCGTCGGGGGTGATGGTATGATAGCCGTGGTCGACAAGATATTTCATCTGCCAATCAAAGTCCTCCGGCTCGACAGCGAGCGAAATGAACACGGAGTTGACCATATGGTAGTTGAGAACGAGCACCTGCGTATCATCCGCGGCGGGCGTCGGCACGGGTTCGGATTTATCCTGCGGTTTTGCAAGGAGGAGCAGTGCGCCAAGGAGGATAGCAAGGACGGCAATGATCGTCCAAAATTGCCGTCCGCCGATGAGTTTGTTCAAATCCATGCCGTTCCTCCTTTGCCGGTGTTTATTGTACTGAGATTTGAGAGAGAAATCAAGGGGGCTGCATCATAGGATTCTGTGCATAGAAAAAGGGACTCGCTGCAGTCCCTTTCTAATGTCATGTGATCATCGATTATTCTTTTGCCCAAACGACAGCCATGAGATCCTCATAAACGGTCTCGAGCTGTTGTACGAGGATCGGGAGGAGCGTCTGAATCATGCGGCTGTCAAAGGTCTCGTCAACGAATGGCACACAGATGTCGAGGTAGATGTTGCCGTCCTCACGGAGATAGTATTTGAAGATCTTGTATTCTGCGTTGAGTGCGTTGAGATGATCCTTGATGCGCTCGATATTCTTCGCGTTGATGCCCGTTGCAACCTGTGTGCGAATGATGGTAAAGATGCTGTCGTCAATGAAAATTGCCATCGGCATGATCTGCCCTTTCGCCTCGATGCGCGAACGGAAAATCGTGGTATGGAATTCATCGGCAAGGGTCTGCGACTCGAAGAAGTTGATGTCGTTCTCCTTGAGGAATTTTTGGAACTTCTCCGCCTTTGCGCCGCCCTCATGGACGTCCGCGCCTGCCGCACTCTGCTGTACTTTTTTCTGCAAATCTTTCTCTTCGCTGCTTGCCATGTAAATTTTGCCTCCTTATTGCTGCGTGAACAGATTCGTATTCTGTCCTAAGACGAAGTTATTGTAGCATAAATAGAAATTTTTGTCATCTATTGTATTCCATACGCGCGATAGAAAAGACGCCCACGGTATCCAACCACGGGCGCCTCTGTATTTTTAAGAAACGTTGTTCATGCAGTTCTCTTGCGCAGGATAAATGCGCGGAAGAAGAGCGCGGTAAAGAGTACGGCAAAGCCGATGCCGGCAGGATAGGTGATATCGGTCGGCAGTCCAAAGCCCTCGGGAGCCTGCAGGATGTACGTCGTCGTGACCGCCGACATGAAGATAGCGGGCAGCATGGCGATGATGTAGGCGTAGGAGCCGGGTTTGTGCAGATAGAGATATGCCGTGCCCGTCCAAAGCGTAATCATGGCGAGGGTCTGGTTTGCCCACGAGAAGTATCTCCAAATGATGGAGAAGTCCATCTGCGAGAGGATAAGACCGATGCCGAGCATGGGAACGGCGATCATGAGACGCTTTGACGCCTCTTTTTGCGGGATATCCAACCAGTCAGCGAGGGTCAGCCGCGCGGAGCGGAACGCGGTGTCGCCCGAGGTGATGGGACACGCGATGACGCCGAGCATGGCAAGGATCGCACCGATGCTCACGCCGCCGAATCCGATCGCGCCCATGAATCCGACGCAGATGTCGTAGACGACGCCGCCTGGGCCCGCCTCTTTGAGCGCCGCGCCGAGTCCCGCGGTGCTGTCGTAGAAGGTGACGCCCGCAGCCGCCCAGCAGAGCGCGATGATGCCCTCGGCGACCATCGCACCGTAGAATACCGGGCGCCCCATCTTCTCATCCTTCAGGCAGCGCGCCATGATCGGAGACTGCGTGGCGTGGAACCCTGAGACCGCGCCGCATGCGACGGTGATAAAGAGCAGCGGCCAGATGGGCAGATTTTTCGGATGGAGGTTCTCAAGCGTCATCTCGGGCATGGTATGTCCTCCGACGCCGAAGAGCATTCCGCCCATGATGCCGAGCGCCATGACGATGAGACAGATGCCGAAGAGCGGATAAAACCGTGCGATGATCTGATCGATCGGCAGAAGCGTCGCGAGCGTGTAGTAGATGAAAATAACCGCGAGCCACAGGAGCACCTCAAGACCCGTGAGTTTTGCAAGGAGCATCGCGGGGCCGGTCATAAAGACGACGCCGACGAGGACGAGCAGGACGATGGAGAATACGCGCATAACCTGGAGCATGATGTGCCCCAAATTTTTCCCGACAATCTCCGAGATGCTCTTACCGTCCTCACGGAACGATATCATACCGGAGAGGAAGTCGTGGACGCCGCCCGCAAAAATCGTACCGAAGACGATCCACAGATAGACGCTCGGTCCCCACAGTGCGCCCGCGAGTGCGCCGAAGATGGGGCCCAGTCCTGCGATGTTGAGCAGCTGAATGAGGAATACTTTCCACGTAGGAAGCGGAATGTAGTCCACGCCGTCCTCCAACCGAACGGCAGGTGCGGTCTCGCCCGTACGGCCGAATACTTTGTCTACGAGTGCGCCGTAGACAAGATAGCCGATGATGAGCGTTGCGAGCGCGCCAAGAAATGTAACCATTGCTTGTCACTTCTTTCTTTTAGGAATACACGAAGATATGCAAACGGACTTTCCGGCAAATTCTCCTCCGGCCTCCTTTCTCCTGTGACTTTTGAAGAAGCACGCTGAATGAAAATACATATCAATACGAAATCGACTCCTTCCGCTTTATTTTATCATAAGAAAGTCCTCTTGTCTAACGATTCCTATGTGCTATAATGGTCAATAGCATCAATGTTTTGGGAGGGTTTTCTTATGGGGATTGATATTCTGCTCTTTCTTATCCTCGGGGTATTTGTCGGGACGTTCGGGACGCTTGTCGGCATCGGCGGCGGACTCATCTGCGTGCCGATTTTCATCTTTTTCCTGTCGGACGGGGGGATCTATCCGTATTTTCACACGGCAGCACAAATTACAGGAACGTCGCTCGTGATCGTGCTTGCGAATGCGCTCTCAGGAACGGCAGCGTATATACGGCAAAAGAGGGTCTACTTCCCTGCCGCCGTGCCGTTTGCTCTTGCAACACTCCCCGGTGCCTTCCTCGGCTCGTACATTGTGGACGATTTTACGGGGCCGATGCTCTACGTTTCATTCGGAGCGTTCCTGCTCATCATGGCGTGCATGATGTATTGGAATGCGACGCACAAGACGCATGTGGATGTGCATGAGCTGCCTGCCAATTTTACCTTCAATCGCTCGCTTGGTATCGGTTCAAGTCTTGGCGTTGGATTCCTCTCGAGTATTTTTGGTATTGGCGGCGGCGTGATTCATGTGCCGCTGATGGTCTATCTGCTGAATTTCCCCGTGCATGCGGCGACGGCAACATCGCATTTCGTCCTTGCCGCCTCCGCCGCATTCGGTGTAATCAGTCATGTGTGGCTCGGTCATGTAATTTGGACACCCGCCATATGCATCTCGATCGGTGCGGCAATCGGTGCGCAGATTGGCGCGGCGCTCTCGCGGAAGACAAAGTCCAAGATGATTCTCACCCTGCTTGCCGCCGCAATGTTCGCACTCGGGCTACGGCTCATTTGGATGAGCGGCATGATTTGAGTGAGATGATTTGACCGCACAAAAAAAGAATCGCCGAAGCGATTCTTTTTTTGTGCCTTAAACTGCTCTCAGAGCGGTTGGAATCCGTAGCGTGCGGCTTCTGCCGACTCGATCGCCTGATGGGCGAGGTCGATGGCGAGACCTGCGGTACGCGTCATCTTGTCCGGGTTGTGGAAGCCGACACCGTTCTCTGCTGCGACCCAATCCCAGTACCACTGTGCTTCGCGTACTTTTGCCCGTGCATCCTCAAGCGCAGCGTCGGGAACGCCCGCTTCCATCGCGGCTTTGATCGTGAGATGCGCCTTTGCGACGGTCTGTCCCGCGATGCGCTGGAGCCGGAACGTGTTGTCGTGAATGGTCTTGACACGCGCGACGAGCGTCTCTTCGCTCTCGTCGTGACACTTGAGACAGGACTCCTTCGTCGTTTTGAGCGGACTCGTCATCCAGTGCGAAGTGTACTTCTTGCCGCCGTCACGCATATACGGCATATGGCAGTCCACGCAAGTGACGCCCGCGTCCGCATGAACGCTCGTTGCCCACGACTCGAAGTCCGGATGCTGCGCCTTAAGCATCATCGTCTTGGAGTCCGGATGCAGCCAGTCGCCCTTGAATCCGCCCGCTTGCCCCGACTGATAGTAGCGGTACTCGTCCTCGGCATCAAAACCGTTCTCATAGGGATGCGCCACGCGGCCGTCCTCAGCCGTGAAGTAATACTCCGTATGGCACTGTCCGCAAACGTAGGCGCGCATCTCGTTGTGGCTCGCGGCGTTCACGTCGATGCCGCGCCGTGCCATGGACTCGATGAATCCCTGCTGATAGACGCGCAGCTCCATCGTGTCAGGATCGTGGCAGGTCGAGCATCCGAACCACTGATCGTCCGAGATATTCTCCGCAACTTCCATGAACGGCTTGGAGGCAAACGCCCAGCCGTCCTCCTTGAAGCAGACGTCATACATATAGGAGCCCTTGCAGACGATACAGCTGCCCTTCTGCCCCGGCAGACGCTTCGTATGCAGGAGGTCGTAGCTCGCATAGGTATGACCGCGGTCGTCGTCATACTGGATGGAGAATTTATATCCCTTAAAATTCTCCAGCATCTCGGGCTGATGTTCGAGATGCGAGTTCCCTTCCATGCTGCCGCCGTATCCTGTGGGCGACGGAGACTCGATGTTGTTCTTCATGAACGAGTTGTACTGCAGCGGGTAGGCATCCTTGTACGCCTCTTTGCCAATCTGCGCGTTGTTCTCCTTGGAAATTTGGACGAGTTTCATACTCGCATCGTTCGGCTGCGCGCCGATACGAACGGCAACGAATCCAAAGAACAGGGCGCAGACGCCGGCAACCCCCGCGATGATTTTCTGTTTGCTACTCAACTCTTATCCCTCCTTCCAAAGGATTGGAACCATGCGCAATGCTGCTGTGACACTTCGTACAGGTCGCACTGCCGTCTTTGCCCTTGTCCACACATACGGCGCTCATGGTTGCGGTATGGCAGCGCAGGCAGTTGTCATTCACGATGTCCCGACCGTGATCCGAGATCTTAATGTGGACGGGATAATCGTCGAGCACCTGATGGAGCGTGTCGTGCATCCCCGTCTTTCCTTTTTCAAAGTAGTAGACGACGACGTTGTCGTGCGGCAGATGACACTCCACACAGGCAATCTTTTGGTGCGAGGACACGGCGTGCGTCGCGGACTCATGCTGCATCGCATGACACATGCCGCAGAATGCGGGCGATGCCGACGCTTTGTCCATGAGCATCCCGCCGGCAACGACAATGAGCGCCAGTACAAATCCGCCGCCGATGCAGCGAAGCGTGTGCCGTTCCAAAAGCTGCTTTAGATTCATGTTTCCTTCCTCCCTTCTGAAATATTCCTAAAACTCACGTTCCGATCCACCTCCTTTGCCCTGCGGCATCCGCCGTGCCGCTATAAGTCCGCCGAGAACGACGAGAACGCAGGCGAGCCAAAGGAGCGATATTCCGGGCTTCGTGCTGACCGATGCGGCAACCGGCAGCGCCGCTTCCTCATCCACAGAGGGCAGGAGTTCGAGACGGATATCACGATCGTCTCCCGAGACGCCTGTCAAACGAATCCGGAACTTTCCGCCCATCACCTCTACGGGCTGCGAGGTGCCGCCGCGCTCCGTGGCAAGGATGCTCGGCTGCGCCGTCTCGACCGTCTCGCCGTCCGTCACGGCGATGTCCGCCGTGACGAGTGTCTTGCCGCCGCCCTGCGGCTCGTATGCGATGTTCTCAAATCGGAAGGCATAGTCGTCCACACCCATCGCGGTCTGATTGCGGTGCAGGATCATCTCGCCGCGCTCCGCCGAGGTCGGCGTCGGCGCGATATAGATGTCACCGAGGAGCGTCCGCGCGATCGCCGGCTCTCTCGCCGCATCCTCGCCGTTCGCACGGAGCTTTGTCACCGCTTCGCACGCCGCGCCGTCCACCTCGTAGCGGTAGGACTTTTCCTTGCCGCTCTCCGCGAACGCCTGCCCGCGATAGACGACTGTGTGTCCGTAGAGTTCCTGCGGCTCATCGGGCGTAAGCGTCACGGTCGTCGTTTGACTGCCGCTGCCCGAAAGGACGAAGGCGAGGAGCGCAAGCCCCGCCCCCGCATGGGCGAGGAGACCGCCGCCTCCGAGTCGGCGACTTAGAAACGCCGCAACCGCCGCCGCCGCGGCAAAGCTCCCGAACGCGGCGAGGAAGATCGGCGCAATCTCCGTAACGCCCGCAAGTCCCGCGGCAATGCCGCCGAGCACGGTAACGCCGAAGATCCAAACGGGTCGAACGACACGCCCCTCCGCATGAGGAAGCAGAACCCCAAATCCCATGAGCAGCGCGAGCACGACCGCGATCGGCAGCGACGTCCGCACATAGTAGCTCGTATCCACTGCCGCACTTTCTCCGATCAGTCCCGAGATGAGCGGCATCGACATGCCGAAGAATACGACCGCCGTGATGAATACGATGAGCAACATCCCGAGGAGTGTGAAGAACGCACGGCTCTTGTGCGTGCCGTAGACATCGCCCTTCGGCAGGCGCTCAATCCGCGCGGCGAGAATCCCCAGTCCCGCGAGGAGCACAAGCCCGTTGGCAATGGCGATGTAGAACCCGATGTCAGAGCCTGCAAACGAGTGCACGGAGAAATCGCCGAGGATGCCGCTGCGCGTGAGGAACGTGCCGTAGAGCACGAACGCGTAGGAGAATATCGCCGCGAGGTGGACGAGGTAGTATGCGCCCCGCCGCGCACGCGCCACAGAGATCAGATGAATGAGTACACAGGAGAGCAGCCACGGCACGAGGGAGGAGTTCTCCACGGGATCCCAGCCCCAGTAGCCGCCCCAGCCGAGCACCTTGTACGCCCAGTAGCCGCCGATGAAGATGCCTGCGCCGAGGAACGCCCATGCAACGAGCGCCCAGCGGCGCATCGGCGCAAGGAACTTGCCGTCTAAAGGCGCCGCGATCATGCTCTCAAGCGCGTAGGCAAACGGCACGGCGAGCAGCGCGTAGCCCATGAAGATGATCGGCGGGTGCACTGCCATCCATGGGTCTTGCAGCAGCGGGTTCATCCCGTTGCCGTCCGGCACGATCGTCTCCGCATACGCGAAGGGGCTTTTGATCAAAACGAGGAACACAAGGAGCGCCGTGAGCAACTGATAGACGATGCGTCCCGCCCGCCCCATCGCACTGCGGCGCACAAGCAGTGCGCCGACGAGCGCATGAATGACAAGCCATAGGAGAAACGATCCCTGCTGTCCAGCCCAAAAGGCCGAGATTTTATAGAGCAGCGGCAGCTCGATAGACGAGTAGCTAACGACGTAGGCATAGCCAAAGTCATCCGTGAGGATCGCGGCAAAGAGCGCTGCCGCTGCCCCGAGCGACGCGCCCCCCGCCAGATAGGCACAAATATCGCCCTCGCTCCGTTTCTCCTGCAGCTCGCAGACCACAGCGCCGAGGGAGAAAAGGAGAACAGCGCCGAGAAAGACGGTTCCGATCATACGGTGACCTTGCCCTTCTGCGACTCGTACTTCGACGGGCATTTGATGAGAAGTTTATCCGCGTTGAACGTACCGTCCGCATATTTGCCGACGGCGACGATATGATACGCCTCGTCGAAAGTGTCGGGCTTGATGCCCTTGTAGCGAACGAGCATCGTCTCGCCGGTATCCTCGTCGGCGATGGAGAACACAAACGCGTCATCCTCCATATGTGCCGCAACCGATTTATCCGGCAGCCCCTTGACCTGCACGCTGCGCGTTGCCGCCCGCGCCTGCGCGATACCGACATAGGGGGTCACGGAGTCCGCGAAGAAATAGCCCGCATATCCGATAAAAGCAAGAATTAATCCGATAAAGAGATAGGTGCGTTTCATGTGAGCCTCCGTTTCATCAGCCAAACGTAAACGAGGGTTGCGTCGAGCAGGGAGAGCAAGAGCGTCCCCAGCATGACGGTATCCATATCAAGCCGTCCCGCGCCGTTGATGACGGGCGACGGATGCAGCGAGAAGAACATGCGCGGCAGGATAAAGACGAGGAACGGAACGGAGATAAAGGAAAAGAGTGCATAGACCGCCGACGCGGACGCCCGCGCGCGCTCATCGCGCATGGTCATGCGCAGCGTCGCATACGCGCCGTAGATGAGGAGCAGGACAAAGATGGTTGTCTGCCGCGGATCCCAGTTCCAATATGCCCCCCATGTAAGTTTTGAAAAAATCGCTCCGCTCCCCGTCGCGAGCAGCGTAAAGACGAGACCAAGCACCGCCGAGCGTGCGCTCGCCGCATCGTGCGCGAGATCGCGTGTCCGCAGATAGCGACCGCCGCGATACGCCGCGTAAAAGAACGCGATGACCGAGACCCACGCCACGGGAATGTGAAAGAACGCGATGCGCACATATTCTCCGAGCCCCTCGGCAGGAGGAACGACAAAAAATATCGTGTAAAGCGCCGCGAGTGTCAAAACACCGATTGCGCCGAGCAACATACGGTTCTCCTCCTTCCTCACGACTCGATCCACAGAGCATCAAACAGGATCGACGCCCCTACCGTAAGCGCCAAATCATAAAGTAAAATCCCGCCGAACAGCGATGTCTCAGTCGATCCCGCCGTGACCGCAATCGCTGGCAGGAGGATCGGCAGCATCGACGGCAGCAGCAGCACGGGGACGAGTCCTCCGCGTACGCTGGCAGACGACGCGACTGCCGCAAGCAATGTATCCGCCGCCGCCATCCCCCAAAGTGCGAGAATGAGAACAACGAGAAACGCTGCATCGAGCATGAACATCGCGTCCATCAGAACAATGACCAGCGGCATCACAAGGACAGATAGAACGAGCAGCGTGATAAGATGCGCCGCCATCTTTCCAAACAGCACCGCCTGTGCCGGAACGTAAATCCGCAGGAAGAGCAGCGTTCCCGCTGCCGCTTCCTCCGCAAAGAGCCGTTCCCCCTGCAGTGTCGCCGCGAAGAAGAGCACGATCCAGTAGAGCGTCGCCGCCTGCCGCGCATCCGGCATATCCCCCGCAAGCGACATACTCATGAACGCAATCACGGTCAGCGCGAACATCCCCATCGTCACATAGCCGGCGCGGTGGCGCACACCGTCGAGGAGTTCCTTATAGGCGACGCGGCACGCCGCATCAAAGCTCGATGCACGCATCTGCTGCCTCCTTCTCCTCGCGGTCATTCGTCGCCCAGAGAACGAGCCGTCCGCGCTCCGTTGCCCGCCGTACCTCGGCGCCGAGCAGTGCGCGTCCCGCGTCGTCGAGCGCGAGCCCCGGCTCATCAAGCAGCCACACCGCGGCGTCACTGCCGAAGAGTACGGCGAGCCGCACACGCTGGCGCATCCCCGTCGAGAGCTGCCCCGCCGTGCGCGGCAAAACGTCCGGGGAAAGCCCGACACGCTCCAAGAGCTCGTGTAATACCTCTTCTTCATGTGGCACGCCGCGCACCCCGAGCAGGAACGAAAGATTCTCCCGCACCGTGAGACGCGTGTAGAGTTCCATCTCCGGCGTTGCCATGCCGAGCATCGCGCGGTACGCCGCCCCGCGCACCGCCACGCCGTCACGGAGCGTTGTCACCGTCCCGGACGTCGGGAGCATGAGCCGTGCCGCGAGACGAAGCAGCGTCGATTTCCCGCTGCCGTTCGCTCCCGCAACCGCTGTGATCTGCCCGCCGCGAACGACGCAGGTCAGATTGCCTAATACCTGTCGACCGTCAAATACCTGACCAACTCCCTCGAATCGGATCTCAATCATGATCTATTCCTTCCATAACTTTAATTTATTCTAGCACATTTTTGAAAAAAAAATGAAATACTTCTTTTATATAGTTTACTTATATAGTTGTAGACTATATCAATATTGAACATCATTCATGAATAAAGAAATCGCATGAGGAATTTCTATACCGTATGAAAAGGTTTCCTATAGAGAAAAACCGGGCTGCCGTACTTACATTTTATATGCAAGTACGGCAGCCCGGTTTTTATTGAACACTTATGACCCCGATCCTCCAAACACGGCAGACATCGGCATATCGGAAAGTTTCTCGTCAATCGCCGCAACCTCGGCGGCAGAGAGTGCAATGTCGGCAGCCCCCGCGTTTTCCTTGAGACGCACGATCTTCCTCGTCCCAGGGATCGGCGCGATATACGGCTTCTTGCAGAGCATCCACGCAAGTGCGATCTGCCCGCTCGTCGCGCCCTTTTCCTCCGCAAATCCGCGCAGGAGCTCGAGCAGCGCCGCATTCTCTTCCATCGCTTCGGGTGTAAACTGCGGCATCCGCGCACGCATGTCGTTCTTTGCATCGAACGCATCACCCTTGCCGTATGCCCCGGTGAGGACGCCGTTCGCAAACGGTGAAAAAGCGACAAAGCCGATATTCAGTTCCTCGAGCACAGGGAACAGCTTTTCATAGCCGCGCGCCATCATGGAGTAGCGGTTCTGCACCGCCGTCAAGGGACAGACCGCATGTGCGCGGCGAATATCCTCCTCCGTCGCCTCGGAGATGCCCCAGTGGAGAATCTTACCCTCCCGGATGAGCTCTCCCATGACGCCCGCAACCTCCTCGACGGGAATTTGGGGATCAACGCGGTGCTGATAGTAGAGATCGATGTAATCCGTGCCCAGCCGGCGCAGTGAGCCCTCCACAGAGGAACGAATTACCTCCGGACGCGCATCCGTCACGATTGGGCTGCGCCCCTGTTTGAGCAGCGACATATCGAACGAGACGCCGAACTTCGTCGCAATGACGGCCTTTTCCCGATAGGGCGCAAGCGCCGCACCGACGAGACGCTCATTGTCATGCGGATCGTCGGGCGAACCGTAGACCTCCGCCGTATCGAAATGAGTGATCCCCATATCGACTGCCGCGGCAATCAGCGCATGCATCTCCTTCTTATCTGCGGGTGCACCGTACGCATGGCTCATCCCCATGCACCCAAGCCCTACTGACGAGACGGTGAGATTTCCTAATTGACGATAATTCATCTGTGTTCCCCCCCGATATAATAGCGGTACACTTTACCCGTCAAATCATAACGATGCCGTAACCGCCTCCGCTGCCGCCATCACGGCAAGTGCCGCGTGTTCGAAGGTCAGACCGCCCTGCAAATAAATGCAGTACGGCGCGCGCATAGGACCGTCCGCGCTCAGTTCGATGGATGCCCCCTGCACGAATGTCCCTGCTGCCATGATGATCTGATCGGCGTAGCCGGGCATATCCCACGGTTCGGGCGCAGCGAACGAATCTACGGGTGACATTGCCTGTATCGCGCGCGCAAACGCCTTCATGCGCTCCGCATCTCCAAGGATGACTGCCTGAATGATATCGCCGCGTTCCTCCATAAAGCTGGGAAATGTCCGAAACCCCAAGCCCTCAAAGATCCCAGCGGCAAAGACTGCGCCCTTGAGCGCCTGCGCTACAATATGCGGTGCGAGAAACAGCCCTTGAAAGATCAGCCGGTTCGATGTGAGACTCGCCCCGAGCTCATCCCCCATGCCGGGCGCGGTGAGACGATAGGAAGCAGCTTCCACAAGGTCGCTTCGTCCTGCGATATAACCGCCCGTCGGCGCAAGTCCGCCGCCGGGATTTTTGATGAGCGATCCTGCCATGATGTCGACGGTCTCCACGTCAGTCGGCTCAGAGGTATCAACGAATTCGCCGTAGCAGTTGTCCACGAAACAGATACATCCGGGATTCGCCGCTTTCACGCGCGCAGTGATCTCCCGGATGTCCGCGATGCTGAGCGGGCGGCGCTCGCTGTACCCGCGTGAGCGCTGAATGAGCGCCACCTTCGTCTCGGGCGTAATTACACGGGAAATTCCTGCAAGGTCAACGCCGCCGTCCTGCATGGGGAGTTCGTCGTATTTGATGCCAAATTCCTTCAGCGATCCGGTGCTCTCGTGCGCATAACCGATGACCGTCTGCATGGTATCATAGGGCGTTCCCGTAATGGAGACAAGCCCGTCTCCGGGACGCAGGAGTCCGAACAGTACCGTGGCGAGCGCATGTGTTCCCGAGACAAACTGTGTCCGCACGAGAGCGCGCTCTGCACCGAATACACGCGCATAGAGCTCGTCCAGCTTCTCCCGCCCGAGATCGCTGTATGCATAGCCGAAGCTCACCCCAAAATGCGCATCCGACACACGGCATTCGCGCATGGCGTCGAGCACCTTTTTCGTATTATACTCCGCAATGCCGTCGATGCGTAGGAACTGCTCCTCCGCACGCCTGAGTACATCGCCGCGCAGTGACTGCAACCGCTCTTTCTGCACGTCTTCCTCTCTTTCACAAAAACATTATGCGGGGCGTCCTTTTGCCGCCTCCGCCGCCACCATCTTGAGATAGCGCACCAGGTACAGCTTGAGCCGCTGTTCCAACTCTTCGAGATCCACCGCGTCAAAATCATAACTGACGTACGGCATACCCCAGATATGATACTCGCAAAAAAACTCATCGCGATAAAAATTGTAGTAAATGCCGACGTCGCTCTCCTGCGAAAAGTCTACATAGTCAATGACGAGATAGGAGCCGTTCGTCAGTGCCGCAGGGGATTTGGGACGAATAAAGAGCACAAAGCCCTCGCATTCCTCCGGCAGCGCCGCTCCATACTCCCACGCGAGAACCGCATCACAGATCGTCTGCAGCTCCTGTGTATGCAGCGTTTCTGCGAGAAGATCCTCCATCACGCGCGGCAGATAGACATCCAGCTCGTCCCCAAAGCGCCCCAGTTCCTTACAGACGAAGGACGGCAACGCATAGCTCACAACGCCGATCTGCACGCGCAGTTTATACGAATCGGTCACTGCATCGTAAAATCCGATCGCGGCACGGTGCAGATCTGCATGATCATAGCGAAAGAACTCATACTGCGCGTCCTCTTGCCTCCGCTCACAGCTGCGTCGGAAGCCCGCGATTTCCTGCGGGAGCTCCTGTAATTTCGGCCAATCCGCAAGAGCGGCGTCCACCTTCTCCGTGTATGAATCTGCCATCCGTCTGCTGCCCTATTTCCCCGTGCGTCCGCGCTTGGTCATGGGAACATCCTCTCTGCAAAGCGGGCATTCCTCGGGCGCATAGCTCTCCACGTCCATCGTGAGGAGCGCCGTTTTCGGCACATCGCCGAAGTCCGCCTTGCCTCCGCTGCGGTCAACCAGCATAGAGACGGCGACCGGAACGGCGCCGAGAGACTTTACAACATCAATGACCTCTTTAATGGATCCGCCCGTCGTCACGATGTCCTCAACGATGAGCACACGCTCTCCCGGACGGAGTGTAAAGCCGCGGCGGAACGTCATGCGCCCCGCCACACGCTCCGTGAAGATCGCACGCGTACCGAGCGCCTTGCCCGTTTCATGCGCAAGCAGGATGCCGCCCGTCATGGGGCCGACCACGGTCTCTATCCCGGCGTTTTTGAACTTCTCCGCCATCGCTTCGCAGAGATGCTGCGTATGCAGCGGATGCTGCAGCACGTTGAATTTCTCCACATACTGTGCGCTGTGCCGTCCCGATGTCAGGAGAAAATGTCCCTCCATAATCGCGCCCGTTTCGAGCAGCAGGCCGCGTACTTCCTCTTGCGTCATCATGCTTCCTCCATCTCTCGTAAAATATGCTCCGCCGCCGCGCGCGGATCCTGCGCGCCTGAGATCGCACGCCCCACGACGATATGCGAGGCTCCCGCGTGGATCGCCTCCGCCGGCGTCGTCACGCGCCGCTGATCGTCATTCGATACGCCTGCGGGACGGATGCCCGGCGTCACGATGAGAAAACCGGCCCCGCATGCACGCCGAATACGCGCCGCTTCCTGCGGCGATGCCACAACACCGTCGAGTCCCGCCTCCTGCGCAAGCTGCGCACGGCGAAGCACCGCTTCCTCAATCGTGCCCACATGTCCAAGTCCCGTCCAATCCGCAACGTCCATACTCGTGAGTACGGTCACGCCGATGAGCTTCGGGCATGGTACGCCCTGCTCCTCCGAAGCCCTGCGCAGGGCTTCGACAGCCGTTCGCATCATGCGCAAGCCGCCCGCCGTGTGGACGTTGAGCAGATCCGGACGCAGGCGCAGGAGCGAGCAAAGCCCCTGCGCCGCCGTATTCGGAATATCGTGGAGCTTGAGGTCGAGAAAAACCTTCTTATCGCGTTCCTTCAGCCATGTGACAATCTCCCCGCCAAGCGCATAGAAAAGCTCCATGCCGACCTTATAGTATCCGACGCTGCTCCCCAAACGCGTGACAAGGCGCTCCGCCGCCGCCCGCGTCGGAACGTCCAGCGCCGCAATCAGTCTCTCGTCCGCCACGTTCATCCCTCCGTGATGTATAATTCAGATGTGCTGCCGCTTGCGGCGCGCCGCACGAACCGCACCGCTCTTCCCGTACGATACCGCAGAACGGGCATGGCCTCCGCTGCAATCGTCGAGAGAACGAGTTCCCCTGCGGCGCCGTCCTCCGTATGCCCTGCGCCCGCAGCATCGAGGGCTTCTGCAAAAAATTGTTCCGCGTCGATCCGCATGCTGCCGATCGCACCGCCCGCGATCAATGCCCCAAGTACGGCGTCGGTATAGAGATGTACGTGCCCTCTCGCAAAATTTCCAGAAATCGCACGCGTTTCCTCCTGCGGCATAACCCGCGCACCGACGGTGACGAGCCGATGCAGCATAATCCGCTTTTCCTGCAATGCTGCCGCGACAGGTGAAAGAAGGTTCTCCCACACAATGACGGTATCCGGCACGATGACGCTTAATATCCGATCGATGTCCGCCGCCGACGCATCCGTCCCAATCGGCATGGTCATAGCCCCGAGTGTATCCAGCGCATATTGAAGGTCAAGCATTCTGCTGTCGGTAAAATCTCCGACGAGAAGCACGTTGCTCGCACGATTGATCCCCGCCGCCGAAAGCATCTGCGCCGCCGACCGAACCCGGCGGGCGACGTCTTCCTGCGTACAGCAATGAAAGATACCGCGCTCATGTGCCGAATCCCGCAAGAGGCTCATGCGCATCAGCCCCGAGAGCGGCAGTGCGAGCATGAAAAAAGGGGCGCCCGCCCCTTCCCATGCCGCACGCTCCAAGAGCGGCAGACGATTCATATCCGCCGGCGTATGCACATCGCCCGCGCAAACGCCCGCGCGCGCAAACGCGTCGCGGTAAAACGCCGTCTTTTCCGCCGCCCACGCGATTTGGCGCTGCAGGAGCACGAGCTGCTCCGCCGCCGTCACGACTCAAGCGGCCGCTGATAAAAGAACGGCTGGAAGCTCGTATAGCCCATCTTGCGGAAGTTCAGGATCGATTCCGTCGCACCGACGAAGAGAATCCCGCCCGGTTTGAGCGCGTCAAAGAAATGCCGATAGAGCTGATCCTTTGCCTCATCCGTGAAGTAGATCACGACATTGCGGCAGAGAATGAGGTCGAAGCCCGTCTCGAACTTATCCTGCAGGAGATTGTGCCGCTTGAATTCGATCATGCTCTTGATCTCCGGCTTTACGGCAAAGAGCTCCCCTTCCTCGTTGAAATACTTGCGGCGACGCTCCGGCGCCATGCTCTTGATCTCGTCCGCTGTGTAGACGCCCCGCTTTGCCTTTGCGAGAATTTCGATGTCGAGATCGGATGCAAGGATGCGGTGCTTCGTTCCCGGCGTCATCTCCTTCATGATGATCGCAAGCGAATACGGCTCTGCCCCAATCGAGCATCCCGCACTCCAAATGTTGAGCTTCGGCGAGCGCTTCAGGAGATCGGGAATGACATCCGTCTCGAGCTTGCTGAACTTCTCCGGCGTGCGGAAAAACTCCGACACGTTGATGGTCAGATACTCGATGAATGCCGCAAATTCATCCTTATCTCCACACACATGGTCAAAGTATTCTGTGCAGGATTTATGTCCCGCGCGCGTGATCAAATTATTGATGCGCCGCTTCATCTGCGGTTCTTTATAAAGGTCGAGATCGATCTCTGTCTTCGCCTTTAATTTCTGCTTAAAAATCTCCCAGTCCCGATCTTCGGCCATACAATTCCCTCCAAAAATCCCCTACACGAATCACTCTCACTGAACCGTAAAGACACGGCAGCTGCTCGTCTCCTCGAGCTTGGGTACAATCACATGCAGGATACCGTTCTCATACGACAGCGTGATCCCGTTTTCCTCAATATCATCCACGAAGAAAACGCGTTCAAAGACGCCCTTCTTGCGCTCACGGCAGAGGAATTTAGCATCGGCAAAGTCCGTGTCATCGCGCTCCGCCCTGATTTTAAGACGACCGCCTTCGTGTACCGTTACCTGTATCGCCGCCTTCGAAAAACCTGGCAGCTCCGCGAAGAGTTCATAGCGGTTCTCGCAGTCGATCACATCGACACGGAACGGGAAGATCATGCCGCCGACCTTATCCAACGGGTTAAAGGAATGATCCACGATCGCTTCCAGCACCTTGCCAAGCACCTCTTGTCCCTTCTCAGCGTTCTCTTTCAAATTGAACGGCAATGGGCGAATCATAGCAGCCACCTCCAAGTCAGTCAACATTTATTTCGACACGATCATTATATCAATTACATGCGGTGTTTTCAATACGTCCGCAGAAAACTGCGGTGCCTCTCTGTCCTCAAACCGCCGCAAGCATATCGCAGATGCCTTTGAGGTAGGTATCGCGTGCAAAGTTCACAAGTTCGCCCGTACGGCGCAGCTTAACCTCTATCGAGCCGTTTTCGATCGTCTTCGGACCGATGGCGATGCGTACGGGGTATCCGATGAGGTCGCAGTCGTTGAACTTGACGCCCGCGCGTTCCCTGCGGTCGTCCAGCAGGACATCGAGGCCCGCCGCGCGCAGTTCCTCATAGATCTCCTCGGCATAGGCGAGCTGTTCTTCCACCTTTGCATTGACGGCAACGACGACGACCTCATAGGGCGCAATCGCGCGCGGCCAGATGATGCCGTGCTCGTCGTGGTTCTGCTCGATGGCGGCAGCCATGGTACGCCCGACACCGATGCCGTAGCACCCCATCTGTAGGGGCTTGAGTTTGCCGTCGACATCGAGGAAGTTCGCCTGCATTGCCTCACTGTACTTCGTCCCAAGTGCAAAGATCTGTCCCGCCTCAATGCCCCGGCTGATGTGGAGATGCCCCTCGCCGCAGGCAGGGCAGAGATCCCCCTCGGTGACGAGACGAATATCGGCGACTGTCACGTGGGCAAAATCACGGACAGGATTGACGTTTGTATAGTGATAGTCCTGTTCGTTCGCACCCGAGACGGCGTTCTTCATCCGCATTGCAGTCTCGTCAACGACGATATGCGTCCCCTCCTTGATGCCGATGGGACTCATAAAACCGGGGCATCCCCCCGCTGCACGGATGGCGGCTTCATCCGCCATGCGCAGCTCTCGCGCGCCCGGCACGGCGTTCGCGAGTTTCACCTCGTTGACCTCGTGATCGCCGCGCAGGAAGGCGAGGACGAGCACGTCCTCCTCCGTCTGATACGCTACCGCCTTGATCGTCTTTTCGACGGGAATCTTGAGGAACTCCGCGAGCAGTGCAATCGTGCTCGTGTGCGGGGTCGAGACCTTCTCAAGCGGTCGCTGCTCCTCGTCCGGTGCGTCGACGGGGCGCAGCTGCGCCTTCTCATCGCTCGCCGCATAGCTGCATGCATCACAGCAGGCAATGCGCGACTCGCCCTCGGGCGCGAGCACGGTGAACTCCTCGGAACGTCCGCCGCCGATCGCGCCGCAGTCCGCCTCCACCGCGCGGAAGTTCAGTCCGCAGCGCGTAAAGACATTCGTATACGCCTCGTACATTTTGCGGTAGGATTCGTGCATTCCCTCAACGTCCTTGTCAAAGGAGTAGAGATCCTGCATGATGAACTCTCGGCTGCGCATGACGCCGAAACGCGGGCGGCGCTCGTCACGGAATTTATCCTGAATCTGATAGAGCATCACGGGGAGCTGCTTATAGGAGCGCAGTTCGTCGCGCACGAGCGCCGTGATCATCTCCTCGTGTGTGGGGCCGAGGCAGAACGCGCGCTCGTGGCGATCCTGGATACGCATCATCTCCGCGCCGTATGCCCCCCAACGCCCGCTCTCTTCCCACAGCTCGGCGGGCTGAAGAATCGGCATCATGATCTCCTGACCGCCCGCCGCATCCATCTCCTCACGGATGATCTGCTCGATCTTGCGGAGCGTGCGCCACGCCAGAGGCAGATAGGTATACATACCGCCCGCGGATTTACGGATGAGTCCTGCCCGATACATGAGCCGGTGGCTTGCGATCTCCGCCTCGGCGGGTGTATTTCTAAGGGTCGGCGCATAAAGATTCGTTGCTCTCATGATTGCTTGCGTTCCTCCAATATCGCGTCTATTTCCTTAAACAGCTCGGACAGCAGTTCCTCTTCGTTCACCTTGCGCACGACTTCTCCCTTGCGGAAGATCAGCCCCTCGCCGTTGCCGCCCGCGATGCCGACATCCGCGCCGCGCGCTTCGCCGGGACCGTTGACGACGCACCCCATGACGGCGACCTCAATGGGATCCTCCATACCGCGCAGCCGCTCTTCCACCTTTTCGGCAATCTCCACGAGATTGATGCTCGTGCGCCCGCAGGTCGGACAGGCGACGAGTGTGGGACCGTATTCCTTGAGCCCGAGCGCCTTCAAAATCTCGTTCGCCGTACGTACCTCGACGACGGGATCGCCCGTGAGCGAGATGCGGATCGTATCGCCGATGCCCTCCGCGAGAAGCGCGCCGACGCCGACCGAAGACTTGATGATGCCCGTCCCCGCCGTTCCCGCCTCCGTGATACCGAGATGCAGCGGGTAGTCTACGCGCTCGCTCATCAGCCGGTATGCCGCAAGAGTGAGCGGGACATCATGCGCCTTGAGCGAGATCTTCATATCGTAAAAATCGAGTTCCTCAAGGACACGCACATGCTCCATTGCGGACGCGACAAGTGCCTCTGCCGTGACGCCGCCGTATTGTTTGAGCATCTTATGGTCGAGCGAGCCGGCATTGACGCCGATGCGAATTGGGATGCTGCCCTCGCGCGCTGCTGCGACCACCTTCTTGACGCGCTCCGTCCCGCCAATGTTGCCGGGATTGATGCGCAGTGCGGCAATGCCCTGCTTCATCGCCTCGAGCGCGAGCTTATAGTCGAAGTGAATGTCCGCAACGAGCGGCGTCTTGACCTGACGGATAATATTTCCAAGATTCTGCGCCGCCGCCATATCCGGCACGGCGACGCGCACGATGTCACAGCCCGCCGCCGCGAGTTCGCGGATCTGCTGTACGGTTGCTTCCGTGTCCGTGGTCTTGGTATTGCACATCGACTGCACGGAGATGGGGGCACCGCCGCCGATAGGAATACTCCCGATTTTTATTTGCCGTGTCTTTCGGCGTTCATATGTGGGCATAAGGGCGGTCAGCCTCCTGCAAAGATACGGACGACATCATTCTTCATCGCGAGCAGCATGAGCAAGATGATGAGCCCGACACCCGCGTTTTGAATATAATGCATCACCTTCGGGCTCAGCGGCTTGCCGCGCACCGCCTCGACGCAGAGCGTAAGGAAGTGTCCGCCGTCGAGCGCGGGTACCGGCAGCAGATTGATGATGCCAAGGTTGAGACTGAGGAGTGCGGCAAAGTTCAGCAGCGGCACAATTCCCATCTCCGCGACCTCGCCTGCCATCTGTGCGACGCCGATCGGTCCCGCAAGCTCCGAGCCGGAGAGTTCGAGGATGATGCGGTAGAGCGCGTCGAGCATCATCACGATGATCATGCCCGTGCGCTCAAACGCCATCGTAAGGGACTGTAAAAATCCCGGATAGGTACTGTTAAAGGCGTTGACAATGCCGATATAACCGCGATTCTGCGCCGCATCGTAACGCGGCGTCACACTGACGGTCAAATCCTGCCCCGCACGGTCGATCTGCATCGTGAGCGGCACATTTCCTTGATTCTCACGAATCATCTCGACCATCGACTGCCACGTATCTATTGGCTTCCCGTCAATCGCAACAATGCGATCCTGCGGTAAGAGCCCCGCCTGCGCCGCAGGCTGATCTGCAAGCACTGTGCCGAGCACCGGCGCGGGATTCGGCGTCTGTACCCCCGCAAAGAAGAAAATTCCAAAAAAGAGCACAACGGGCAGAATGAGGTTCATCGCAGAACCTGCAAGGATCACGAACATGCGCGACAGAATCGGTTTGCGGCAGTAGCCGCGCTCCCCCGCCTCGTTGTCATCGGGCGTCATTCCTGCAATATCGTTGAACCCGCCGAGCGGTACAATACGGATAGAATAAACTGTCTCCCCATAGCGGAAACTCAGGAGCCGCGGTCCAAAACCGATAGCAAACTCATCGACGCGCATCCCCGTCAGTTTCGCCGTGATAAAATGTCCCAATTCATGGACAAACACCAAGAGTCCAAATACAAAAATCGTTGCAACAATCTTCTCTAACATCGGGTCTCCTTTATGATGCCGTGATTATCGAAGCACAAAGTAAATCGTATAATAGTAAACGAGCGGCGCCGTAAACAGCACGCTGTCAAACCGATCCCATACGCCGCCGTGTCCGGGGATGATCGCACCCGAGTCCTTGATGCCCGTATGGCGTTTCATCATGGATTCCACAAGATCGCCGAGCGTGCCGAGAATCGCGATCGCACAGCCGAGCCCCGCCATATATTCGAGCGGAAAATGCAGGAAATATCCAAGCCCAACGACTACGCCTACCGTGCCGAGAAGCCCTCCAACAAAGCCCTCGATTGTTTTATTCGGGCTAATTGCAGGTGCAAGTCTATGGGAGCCAAACGCATTTCCGGCGAAATAGGCAAAGCTGTCACTGGCCCATGTTCCAATAAACATGACCCATACCATCGCCGTGCCAAGGTCAAACGTTCCAATAGGTGTCGTATACAGGTTCCCTGAGAGCTGCCGCAGCATCATGAGATGCGCAAACGGCAGTCCAATATAGCAGATCCCCGCGATGGAGATCCCAACGTCCGGAACGGATACATCCCCACGCAGGAATACACAGCTAAGCGCGGCAAGCAGCGTCGCCGCCATAATGGAAAGCAAAATAAAATCGTGCTGACCATAAAAAGCGCCGTACAGGATCCCGGCGATACCAAGCACGCCCGTAAAAAGCGTTGGGTTACCTCCGCGATGCGAAAATGCTCGTGTAAACTCAATCCAAGCGAGCAGGGCAAGGACTGCCGCCGCAATCCCAAACGTTCGCCCCCCCTCCTGAATGACATAGGCAGACAAACCGATGCCGACGATACCGGAAATAATGCGTGTAATCAAAGACAGCCTCCTATGCTAATCCTCTGCGGTGAGCCCTCCGAATCGGCGTGTTCTGCCCGCGAAGTCCTCCACTGCCGCCGCAAGGTGATCCGGCGTAAAATCCGGCCACAGCGTATCCGTAAAGTAGAACTCAGCATAGGCAGACTGCCATAGAAGAAAATTGCTCAAACGCAGATCCCCGCTCGTTCGAATGAACAGATCAACGGGCGGATCTCCCGCTGTATCCAATTCATTTGAGAACACAGTCTCATCAATATCCTTCGGGGTAAGCTGCCCCGAGGCAACGCGTTCAGCAAGACTATGTGCCGCACGCAGGATCTCATCCTGACCGCCGTAGTTCACCGCGACATTAAATCGAAGCCCTGTATTATTTGCCATGAGGTTCTCTGCTTCCTGTATCCGACGTCGAAATCGATCGCCGAAACGGTCGCGTCGCCCTATGAAATGAATCCGTACATTCTCCCGGTGCATCTCTTCAATTTCCTTTTGGAGGAACGAATCAAAGAGACGCATGAGGAAATCCACCTCTATCGGAGGTCGCTTCCAGTTCTCCGTTGAAAACGCATATACCGTGAGTACCTCGATCCCCATATCGGACGCCGCACGCACAATACGCTTGAGCGTGCGCACGCCCGCCTCATGTCCCGCTGACCGTGAAAGCCCCTGCGCCTTTGCCCAGCGACCATTACCATCCATAACAATAGCGACATGATGCGGCATATTTTCACAACGAACCGCACATATCGGCGAGGTATCGTGCGAAGCGGCATCCGTTGCCCCACCGCCAAAAATCTTTTTCCACATGGCGCTCCGTCTCCCCTTAGAGGTTCCACTTCTCTGTATCTCACTGCCAAAATCCCCCTCCGGCTTTGCCGGAAGGGGTAATGCTTTTCCGCTTAGCAGCGTATCTCATCATCTTCTGCAAGTGAAAGACTTCGTTTCGGAGTGAAAGCAAGTGTCACTTCGAATACTCCATGCAGCTCTCGTGTCCGAACAACATAAGGCTGCCGTACATCCGTTTTGAAAAAATCCCGGGGCGCGCACGTTTGACACAGCGCATAGGAGATTCCTGCGGCATCGAGTTCCATTTGTACATCTGCCCAAGGGCGCCCTTCATAGACGGCCGGCATCAGATCTCCATGACCTCTTTTTCCTTCGCGGCGCGCATCTCTTCCATCTGCTTCACGAATTTATCCACAAGCTTCTGCACGGATTCCTGACCGCGCTTAGATTCGTCCTCGTTGATTTCCTTATCCTTCTCAAGTTTTTTGATCGCCTCGTTCGCATCGCGGCGGATATTACGCAGAGCGACCTTCGCCTCTTCCGTCTTTTTTCCGACTGTCTTGATGAGTTCCTTCCGTCGCTCCTGCGTCGGCTGAGGAATCGCAAGGCGAATCACATTGCCGTCGGAGTTCGGCGAAAGACCAAGATCCGATTTGGAAATCGCGATCTCGATATCGTGCAGCACGGATTTCTCCCACGGCGTGATAACGATCATGTGCGGCTCCGGCACTGTCACCTTCGCCAGCTGATTGACCGATGTCGGCGTGCCATAATACGGCACCATCACCTTGTCGAGGAGATTCGGCGTCGCGCGCCCCGCCCGCAGCGAGGAGAACTCGCGGCGCAGCGATTCGATCGCCTTCGTCATGCTCGTTTCATGCTTTGAAAGAATCTCCTTGATCATTTTGCTTCGCCTCCTACGGTCGTTCCAATCGCCTCTCCAAACGAAGCGCGTGCAATGTTCTCATAGCGATCCATGCTGAACACAACAATGGGAATCTTATTATCCATACACAGGCTCGTTGCCGTTGCATCCATGACTGCAAGCCCCTTTTGCAGAATATCGATATAGGCCAGCTTCTCAAACCGCTTTGCATTCGGATTTTTGTTTGGATCGGAATCATAGATGCCATCCGTTCCTTTTTTCGCCATGAGGATCACGTCTGCTTCAATCTCTGCGGCACGCAGCGCCGCCGTCGTATCCGTCGAAAAGTATGGATTACCCGTCCCTGCGCCAAAGATCACGACGCGCCCCTTCTCCATGTGGCGAATCGCACGGCGGCGAATGTACGGCTCCGCGACCTGACGCATCTCGATCGCGCTCTGTACGCGCGTATCGACGTCCTGTTTCTCAAGCGCATCCTGCAGGGCAAGAGCGTTCATCACCGTCGCCATCATGCCCATGTAGTCCGCAGTAGCACGATCCATACCCTTAGCACTGCCCGAAAGCCCGCGCCAGATATTGCCCCCGCCGACAACAATCGCAACATCGATGCCGTGATCGCGCACCTTCTTGATCTGTGCGGCAATCTCTTCGACCACAGAGGGATTGATGCCGAATCCCTGCTCGCCCGCAAGGGCTTCCCCGCTGAGTTTCAAAACGATACGGCGATATTTCGCATCCAAGATGATTCCTCCTGTCACGCTCTCTACTCTGCGACATTATAACATAGATTTCTAAAAAAATCCGCTTTATCTCTGCAAAAAAGAGCTGCCGGCAGGCAGCTCTCCTTCTCGGTCTATTACTGCATCTGTGCAGCAACTTCAGCAGCAAAATCTTCCTGCTTCTTCTCGATGCCCTCGCCGAGCTGGAACCGTGTGAACGCTTTAACTTGGACATCTCCGAGCACCTCGGAGATCTTCTTCTCGGGATCCTTCACGAATTTCTGCTCGAGTAGACAGACTTCCTCGTAGAATTTATTGATGCGCCCTTCGACCATCTTCTCGATAATCTTCTCCGGCTTGCCCTCTTCGAGCGCCTGCTTGCGCAGTACTTCCTTCTCGTGCTCGATGTGATCTGCCGTCACGCCGGAACGGTCGATCGCCAGAGGCATCGCCGCCGCAATCTGCATCGCGATATCCTTGCCGAGCTGCTCATCGCCGCCCGTGAGCTCTACGAGCACGCCGATCTTGCCGCCCATATGGATATAGGTCGCAACACGCCCTGTACTCTCATAGCGTGCAAATCGGCGCAGGGAAATCTTCTCACCGATCGTTGCCGTCGCCTCCGTGATGAGGGCAGCGACGTCCTTGCCGTCAAGAGTGCTTCCATTCAGCGCGTCGAGATCTGCAGGATCGGTCTCAGCGATATGCTTTGCGACCTTTGCGCTGAGCGCACGGAACTGCTCGTTGCCCGCCGCAAAGTCCGTCTCGCAGTTGATCTCAACGATCACGCCAACCTTCGCATCAGCCGAGAGATACGCCGTCACAGCCCCCTCAGCCGCAACGCGGCCGGCCTTCTTCTCCGCCTTTGCAATTCCCTTTTCACGCAGGTAGTCGATCGCCTTCTGCATGTCTCCGTCGGTCTCAGCGAGCGCCTTCTTGCAATCCATCATTCCTGCGCCCGTACGCTCGCGCAGTTCCTTTACCATTGCAGCACTAATTGTTGCCATTGTATGCCTCCTATTGCATTGATCGCCTTCATCAAAAAAAGGCAAGGGATAACACTCCCTTACCCCCTCTTTATTCCTTACTCAGCCGCAGCTTCTTCCGCTGCGCCGCCCTGATTGCCCTCGAGCACGGCGTCTGCCATACAGCCCGTGAGGAGCTTCACCGCGCGGATCGCATCGTCGTTTCCGGGGATCACATAGTCGATCTCGTCCGGATCGCAGTTTGTATCGACAATCGCCACGATGGGGATATTGAGCTTGCGTGCCTCGGCGACCGCAATCCGCTCCTTGCGCGGGTCAACGACAAAGAGTGCACCCGGCAGACGGTTCATATCCTTGATTCCGCCGAGATAGCGCTCGAGCTTCTCCATCTCGTGGCGCAGTCCCTGCACTTCCTTCTTCGTCAGAACCTCGAACGTCCCGTTCTCCTCCATCGCCTCAAGCTCCTTGAGACGGTGAATACGGCGCTGAATGGTCTGGAAGTTCGTCATCATGCCGCCGAGCCAGCGCTCGTTGACATAGAACATATTCGCACGCAGAGCTTCCTCGCGGATCGCTTCCTGCGCCTGCTTCTTCGTACCGATGAAGAGTACGGACTTTCCTTCCTGCGCAACACTGCGAAGGAAGTTGTACGCCTCATCCACCTTGCGCACCGTCTTCTGCAGATCGATGATGTAGATGCCGTTGCGCTCCGTGAAGATGTAACGCGCCATCTTCGGGTTCCAGCGGCGCGTCTGGTGTCCAAAGTGGACGCCTGCCTCCAAAAGCTGCTTCATAGAAATGACTGCCATGAATATACCTCCTGTTGTTCTTCCGCGTTCCTCATGTGCCATACCACCGCATCAGCAGCACAGGTTGGCTATCGGAATCGCGTGCTTTTTCACACTGCCGAGTATTATAACATAAGAACAGATGTAAAACAACGCTTCGGAAAAAATTTCTTTGCAAACAAAAACACGGAGCGAACATCGTCTCTCCGTGTACATAAACAATATCGTAAAATTACTTTGCCATGGTCATTGCTTCACTCACGTCCACGCCCTTCGGTGCGTAGAGAATGATCGTGCTCGAAATGACACGTGCCGAACCATGCAGAACATAGCAGGCGCCGTTCAGGAAGTCGCAGACACGGCGGCGCTCAGGTTCATTCATACAGTCGAAATTAACCGCGATCGCAATTCCCTGTTTGAGCTGAACCACGGCAGGCGCAGCATCGTCATAGCGACGCGGACGATGAATACGAACCTTCAGCTCCGCAACCTTCGTCGTATGGACAGTGAACTGCGTACCGGAATCCCCGGTAGAGGTCGTATGCATCGCCGAGGCGGAAGTCCCTGCGCCATAGGAAGAGGTGTCATATGAGACCGTTCCACCATTAGCGACCCGACGCTCCCGCAGCGCAGATGTCTCGCGCCGCATCTCCGCCTTCTGAGAAGCGCGCTCCTGCGCAATCTCCTCTTCAAACTCTTCTTCCATCATCGGCATAAATGAGTTCACCACGCTTGAAAATGTATCTTTCATGCGGGAAAAGAATGAATTTTCACCCATTTATCTCTTCCTTCCTTAGCAAATGTACTCACCGTATTTAGTGACAAGTATTCATCCTAACAACGCAGTCATCTTATCATATTTTTTTCAGGGAGGCAAGATAATTTACGTAAAAAATATTATCGATCCTTCTTGGTTTCAAATTTCTTATGGTTTTCAAGACTTTATAGGCTCCTTCATCGACGTTTTTCAACTTTGCAAGGTAGTTTTTTGAGGGCGCCCTCCCATCGTCCGCCCGGTATTTTTCTATCTAGTAGGTATGGTTATTGTACAGGATAAAAATTGAATTTTTTTGAGATCTGTAAAATAATAAAGAGACTGCCGCACAGAAGTGCAGCAATCTCTCGCAACATACAATAATCTTATTTTCCCTTATTCTGCTCTTCAACCGAACGCTGCCAATTCTTATAGAACTGCTCGGAAAGGCTGGAGAACGTCGCAACCGTATTGCCGTCCGACTTGTTCGCACGAACCTCATAGGTGTAGAGGAGATCGTTCGAACCGGAGCGGTAAACATCAAAGAAGAACGTCGTCCGGCTGTTGTTTGCTACAGTCAGAATAATATAGGCGTCCGCATAGTCCGCAACATTCTCCTTAAAGATCTTTGCAGCATCGCGGCGGGGGAGCGTCTTAAGATCAACCCCCTTCGACTCCTGAATTCCCTTGACGACCATATCATAGGGAACAATATTCGCACGTGTGATATGGCTTGCATCCGAGACAATCTGCGTCAGAATCTCAAGCGACGGCGAAGTATCCTCCACCTGTACATAGAGAGGAGCCCCGACAGCCAAACGGTTCACATTCGTAATGACAGCCCCCTCGGGAAGTGTCACCTTGTCGGAATAAGGGGACGCTCCTGCCTGCGCGGCAAACAGCGTGAGGCAGAGCACAAGCACCATTTGGACAAATCTCTTCATGAGTATATCTCCTCCTTAGATTCACAATAAGTATATGCAGTTTTGCACATGTGTCATTCTACACTATTATTGAATCTTTGACAAGGAAAAAAGAACATAAAAAGACCGTATCGCAAGAGCAATACGGTAAATTTCAATGGCAGGGGCAGTAAGACTTGAACTCACAACCTACGGTTTTGGAGACCGTTGCTCTACCAGTTGAGCTATACCCCTATGGGGCGACTTATGGGGATCGAACCCATGCATGCTGGAGCCACAATCCAGTGTGTTAACCGCTTCACCAAAGCCGCCGTTATAATATTTTGTAAAAGAACTCGTGAACCACGCGATTCACGAGTCCCATTGCGGCAACTACCTACTCTCCCGCGTCGTCTCCAACGAAGTACCCTCGGCCTGCGGACGCTTAACTGCTGTGTTCGGAATGGGAACAGGTGGTACCGTCCGGGCATCATCACCGCACTATTGAGTGTTGTTCACTCAAAACTAGACAGAAGAAACTCTTTGCAAATTAGTTGCGAAATAACCTGTAATCATGGAAAGTGCGCAGCACTTTCCATCAATAAATCAAGCCCTCGACCGATTAGTACTGGTCAGCTGCATGCGTTGCCGCACTTCTACGCCCAGCCTATCTACCTCGTCTTCTGCAAGGGGTCTTACTCTCTGATTGAGATGAGATACTTCATCTCGGGACGGGCTTCACGCTTAGATGCTTTCAGCG
>NZ_ALJR01000021.1:0-12285 GCF_000287655.1 Selenomonas sp. FOBRC9 | reverse complement strand
CGTGTAATCTCCCGATACAAGGTAGAGCGGGAGATCTTCACCTGCTTTGCAATGTCAGTCTTTGACATACCGGTGGATAGGAGGGCAAAAATTTGTCCGCGCCGATATGGGTCTAGGTGTTTATATGAGCGCGTGGTTGTGGTAGAATGAGTATGGGACATGGCAGCACCTTCTGTTCTGTTTTTGTGGTGAAAACATTGTAACACATTGAGCGCTGCCTGTCCTTTTTTTCTGTCCCACTTCATTTTACCATGAACCCACAAAATTTGACGCCTCCGGGCGCCGCGAAAACACTGTTGTTGCTGAGGTGCATTACAATACCGATGACGAGCGGCAAGCCTATATCGATGAGGGATATATCCCCATTCTGGATGAGGACTATCAGTATTACATCGGTAACCGTGGTATAGGAGAGAATGGTACAGGTTACGTTCGTGATTCAATAACGGGGCGTCCCGTTTCCGCACCACCCGCGCCCCCAGAGCACTCTATCACAGAAAACAAGGATAGTACGATCTCTTCTGAGCTCATGGACATAGCCGAGATCATATTAGATATGTCAGATACCATTAAGGCATTACAGAAAGGAGGTGAGATACCATGATCATTTATAAATTCCGTGCCCGTGCTTACGCGATTCTCGTTAAAGGTGGACGATACATCCTCACTGAGGCTGATCGCACAAGTGAGGATCAAAAAGTTGTACCGGCAGAGTACACAGAATTGGTCGCAGAATATCTTTTGGTGTAGGTGCGCCCATAAGAAGGTTTTAAATGGCCTTCAAAAAGCACAAAAATAACGGCTTAAAAACAGGAAAGACCTAGAAATTAAGCCGTTATTTTTATGAAAAAACTTGACGTACCACCCGATGAGTGGTATAATAAAACCATAGAAAGGAGGTGAGAGTGTGGGAGATATAATAAGCCTTGTAACAGCGATGATAAACCTAGCGACGGCGATCATCCTGTACAAGGCTGCTAGAAGGAAGTAAGAGCTTCCGAGAGGGCTTCGGCCCTCTCCCCCGCGAGGGGGATCTTACTTACATTATATCTGCCATGCGAATAAAATGCAAGAGATCACGCTGGTTGTGTCGGTTGTTGCTTTTGTTATCGCGGTAGCTGCTTGTTACAAAGCTATTCGTAGATGACAAACGAGAGGAGGGGCGGTATGAGCGCACGCATAAAAGAAGCCCGGCAGGCGGCGGGCTTAACGCAAAAAGGCATGTCTGAGCTTCTTTTTATTCCCTTGCGGACTATTGAAAATTGGGAGTCGGGCAAGCGAAATCCGCCCCTCTGGGCGGAGAACCTCATCGTTGAGAAATTACAGAGGCTGAACCAAGGGGAATAAGATTGTGTAAGTAAAAAAGAGGGCGCTTGCCCTCTTTTTTGATGCGAAAAATATGCTTTATTTTTTCCAAAACTAAATGAGAAATTTTCCAAAACTATTTGCGCGCTTATAGAACTGGACGAATGCATTCAGCGGAATGGTTAGGATATAGATGTAAAACAGACCGAGGATCAGCGTCGTAAAGAGCGGCACGAGGAATGTCGGCATCATCGGCTGCAGAAGTGCCGGTACGGGCAGCTTTTTCGTCCATCGGACGAGATAACCGACAAGGAACCCCAGGATCAGGGCGCCGAGAAAGCCGGTCGCAATGTGAGACTCACCCATTGGCGTATTGGCGGCATGGCCGAGAATAAAGCCCGGGGCAATGGCTGCTTTGCTGCCAATGGCATAGGCGATATATGCGCACAGCACGGGAACCATCATGGAAAAGCCGGCCATCCCAAGGTCATATACGTTTTGCCAGAACGGGCTGCTGGGAACAATGCGCCCGTCTTCGACATGTCCCGTAATCAGTGTGAAGGAGAACAGCATACCGCCCGCAATAATGACGGGGAGGAAATAGGAAATACCCGTGTTGAAATAGCGAAAGAGTTCCGCACCAAGGTTCGTGTGCTGCTTTTCTGCCGTCGCTATATTTTCGGCGCGATCGATGAGCCCCGCCGTATTTTTGATCGCTTCCGAAGGGCTGACATCCAGAATCTTCCCCGCATCGCGCTTCGCGTCGAAGCGCTCGCTCATCTCGACGCTGACTGCCACGGCAAGGATGACGACGTCCGCCGCGTCGATTTCTGCCTGTGTGAGTTCGTTGCCGATGCCCATGCCGCCCTGCGTTTCGACCTTGCAGTCGATCCCGCGCTTTTTGCATTCCTGTTCGATGGCCTCCTGTGCCATATAGGTATGGGCAATGCCGGCCGTGCAGGCGGATACCGCTACGATTTTCATTTTAGTTCCTCCTCAATTTCCTGCAGAATTTGATAGAGTTCTTTTGTCGAAGATGCTTCTTCCAGCCGATGCCGAAATGATGCGTGCATCAGCTTTTTACTGAGTGCCGCCAGGATCTTCAAATGAAGATTGGTATCGGTGCCTCCGGCAGCCTCCGGAACACCGATGAGGAAGACCATCCGAGCATCTTCGCCGGGTTCCGTCCCCCAAGGGACAGGAGCTTTCAAGCGCGCAAAGGAAACAAACGGCGTCTCTACGGCGCTTGATTTGGCGTGCGGTATGGCTACGCCGTCGATCGTGTAGGTGGCAAACGACACCTCTCTGTCGCTGACAGCCTGCTCGTAAAGATCCGCATCCTGCACGCAGTCATTTTCCATGTGCGTTAAATATCGGATGACCTCCTCTTTTGTCGCAATCGGCTGCGTGAGCAAAATAATTCGTTTCTCGTCAAACAAAGCATATCACTCCTTTCCTGTCTTCATTCCGGTATTTCGCTGCCGGATCTTATAGAAATCAGTATACCATTCAGAGCGGAAACATCCAGTCTCTAAACTGCGGCATATTATGCCGCAGACGAGACTGCAGCGGATGTACCGGCTTGTGCATGGTGGAAGAGTCGGCGGGTTTACAGAGGAAGATTTTACGCTATAATGGGGGGGGAGGCGCGTCTATGCGGTGCGTCAGATATTACAAGACAGGAGGATACGCTTATGGATCGATGGCTGCAGCTCGTCCTTCTCATGCCGGAAAATGAGTGCATCACCTGCAAGGAACTCGCCGAGGCTCTCGGCGTCTCCACGCGGACGATCTACGATGACATTCTGCAGCTGAATCGGATGATGTTGCCGCACGGCGCACAGCTTGAGGCAAGACCCTATCACGGGGTGAAACTGTCGGTGACGGATCGCACGCGGTTCCTCAGTTTTTTAGATACGCTGGAAGCGGACGGCACACTTCGAGGCGAGACCGCGGAGTCGCGTATCAACAAGATTATCCGGGTACTTCTTCAGACCGATGCGGCTGTCAAAAGTGATGATCTTTGCGAGATGCTGCACGTCAGCCGCTCGACACTCAAGAAAGATCTCCGCATGATCCGACCACGTCTGAGGCATTATGATCTGCAGCTCTTGCATCAGCCGTATGCGGGGCTGCGCATTGACGGAACGGAAAAGAATATCCGACGATGCATGGCGAAGCTTGGGCGGAATATGATCGCAAATGACGGGGAATTTTTAAGCGAGAATATTCAAAAGCTGGCGGTACTTCTGCAGAATATTTTCCGCCGGCATGCATACCGCATGGCGGCATATTCTTTCCAGAACTTTGTTCTGCATGTGTACGTTTCCATTTGCCGGATCCGTCTCGGACGGGAGATTGCACGGGAACTCCTGCCTTATGAACCTGCCGATGCGCAGGTATGCGGCCTTGCAAAAGATGTGAGCACAGCACTGACGGAGGCATACGGCATACAGTTTACCAAGAGCGAGCATCAGTACATCCTGCTGCATTTGGAGTGCAAGAAGATTATTTCATGGAAGCAAGTCTCGCTCGCTGCGTCCGAAAGCTATGAGCTGGTCAGGGAGATGCTGCAGTCCGTGGAGAATGTATTCTGCTATAATTTTTCTCATGATTTTGAGCTGATCGCCGGGCTTTCCACGCATTTGATCCCTATGCGTACGCGCCTTCTCTACGATATGCCGCTCGATAATCCCATGATGCAGGAGATCCGTGAAACCGAACCGCTCGCATATGAGATGGCAAACGTCGCCTGCGGTGTACTGCAAAGAAAGTACGAGAAGGAGATACCGGTTGACGAGACGGGGTACATTGCGCTCTATTTCCATGTAGCGTTGGAACGCAGCAGGGCGCAGCGCAGAAAAAATGTCCTGATCGTCTGCGGAACAGGAAAAAGTGCGGCAGCATTGTTGGCCTATAAAATCAAAGATGCCTACGGAAAACACCTCAATGTGGTCGGCATGTACGAGTCGGCAGATTTTATCGACAGAGATCTGGAGACTGCCGATTATATTCTCTCTACGACTCCGATCAAGAAAGAGCTCCCCATCCCCGTCATTGAGCTGGGGCATGGATTCCCATGGAATAAGGATCAGGATATCCGGGAACACCTCAAACGGGAACAGCAAAAAACGCTTTTGGGCTACTTCTCTCAAGCACTGTTTCTGCCCCACATGTCAGCCGGTGGAAAAGAGGATGTGCTGCGGCAAATGTGTAGAAAGACTGCCGCACACGAAACCATTCCCGAAGACTTCTATGAGCATGTGATGCAAAGAGAGCGCATCGGTGGAACTGCACTCGGCAACGGCGTGGCAACACCGCACCCGGATCAACCGCTTGGAGAGCGGAGCCTTGTGGTTATCGGTATCTTGGATACCCCGATTCTATGGGATCAAGAGGATGTGCAGATCATTTTCCTGCTCTCTATGAAGGTCGGAGGTGATCGTAATCTGCCGCTTTTTTATAAGATGATCAGCCGGTTTTTGACCAACAAGACAATCGTGCGTCATCTGATCAAACAGCAGACGTTTGAGAATATGATCGCCATTTTCTCCGCACTCTCGGACGACGCCTGTGTGCTGGACTGAACGTCTTATGTATTTCTGCACAACAAAAGAGCCCCTGCGGCAACGCTGATGCATCGCCGCAGGGGCTCTGTCGTATAATGTTAGAACGACGCGACGGGATCGAGCGCCTTCACTTCGCCCGAGGCTTCCATGGTGATGGACTGTCCTTCGCCGAGGCCTGTGAAGATGACGAGGCAGGCGTCGGATTTGGCGTTCTCTTTGATGTAGTCGATGTCGAACGTCATGAGTTTATCGCCCTTTTTCACCTGCTGTCCGGATTCGACAAAGACCTCGAATCCTTTGCCGCCGAGCGCGACGGTGTCGACGCCGATGTGGAGCAGATACTCCGTCCCGTCCGCGCTCTTCATGCCGATGGCGTGCTTCGTGTCAAAGACAAAGACGACTTCGCCGTCCGCAGGGGCGACGACCTCGCCGACGCTCGGATAGATGAAGTAGCCGTCGCCCATCATCTTGCCCGCGAAGGCTTCGTCGGGGGCTTCGGTGATGGGATGCACCGTCCCTGTGACGGGCGAGCAGAGCGTGTGCCTGCCCGCAGTTTCCGCGGGTACGGCAGGTTTTTCTGCTGCGGGCGCCGGCTCCGGTGCGGCATCCGGTTCCGGCTCGACCTCCGGGGCGGTCATCAGATAGGTCTCGAGGTTCGACTTGATGACGGCGACCTGCGGCCCGTAGATGACCTGTACGCCCGTGCCCTTGACGATGACGCCGACGGCGCCCGTCGCCTTGAGCAGTTTTTCATTGACGAGTGAGGAGTCGGCGACTGAGCAGCGCAGGCGCGTCGCACAGCAGTCGACGGAGGTGATGTTGCGCTTGCTGCCGAGCCCGCGCGCAATCGCCGCACTCTTTTCGTCCGCCGTGGGCGCGTCGCCCGATGCCGCACTGCCGCCCTCGCGTGCCTTGTAGTCCGCCTTCGTGAAGAGCCTTGTCTCCTCGTCGTCGTCCTCACGTCCGGGTGTTTTGAAGTTGAAATGCGTGATCATCCAACGGAAGATGAAATAGTAGAGGAAGAAGTAGACGATGCCGACGGGGATGACGTACATCCAGCTCGTCTTGTCTTCGCCCTGCAATATGCCGAAGATGAAAAAGTCGAGCAGCCCGCCGGAGAATGTGAGTCCGACCGCGATGTTCAGCATGTGCGCGATCATGTACGCAGCGCCTGCGAGCGCGACCTGCACGGCAAAGAGGGCGGGTGCGACGAAGAGGAAGGAGAACTCGATCGGCTCGGTGATGCCCGTGAGCATACAGGTGAGTGCTGCCGAGAGCAGGAGACCGCCCGCGACTTTTTTCTTTTCGGGGCGCGCCGTATGGTACATGGCGAGCGCCGCGCCCGGCAGACCGAAGATCATGAAGATGAACTCGCCCGAGAAGTAGCGCGTCGCATCGGCGCTGAAATGAACGACATTCGGGGAGGCGAGCTGCGCGAAGAAGATGTTCTGACCGCCCTGGATGAGTTGTCCGTCGATCATCATGGAGCCGCCGACACCCGTCTGCCAGAAGGGGAGGTAGAAGACGTGGTGCAGACCGAACGGAATGAGCGCGCGCTTGATGATGCCGAAGATGAGCGTACCGATGTAGCCCGTCCCCGTAACGAGACCGCCGAGGGCGAAGATGCCCTGCTGGGCGAGCGGCCAGATGAAGTACATGGCGATGCCGACAAAGAGAAAGACCACCGTCGAGATGATCGGGACGAAGCGCGATCCGCCGAAGAAGGAGAGCGCATTCGGCAGGACGATCTTGTGGTACTTATTGTGCAGCCACGCGACGCCGATGCCGACGATGATGCCGCCGAATACGCCCATTTGGAACGACATGATGCCGCAGGATGCCGCGATCGTGCCCTCGAGCACATGCGGCGCGATGCTCCCGTCCGGCAGGATCTGCCCGCCGAGCTTCAGCATGGCGTTGCACGCGGAGTGCATGACGAAGAACGCGATCATCGCGGAGAGCGCCGCGACTTCCTTTTCCGCCTTTGCCATGCCGATGGCGACGCCGACGGCGAAGATGATCGGCAGGTTGCCAAAGATGGTGCTGCCCGCACTTGCCATGATGGCGAGCAGCGAATGCAGCGCCGTGCCGCTCCCGAGGATGCCGCCGAGACCGTACGTCTCTATCGTCGTTGGGTTGGTGAACGACGCGCCGATGCCGAGCAGGATGCCTGCGATCGGCAGAATGGCGACGGGCAGCATGAAGCTGCGGCCAACCCGCTGGAGCACACTGAAAATCTCATCTTTCATATTTGTGACCCCTTTCCACCGCGCCGCAGTCTGCACATTCCCCCAAAGACACTGTGAAAAAAGGCAGCCGCAAAGAGTACCGATACGATGCTCTCCTCTCTGCGCTGCCTTTTCATCTGCGGACACGGAAAATCCTATTGAACTGTTGCGTCTTGATTATAGCCGAGAGAGGACGGATGTGTAAAGGAAAAAAATCACATTCGCCCCGCAATCCTATGCCTGTGCGTCTTGTTTTAGTTCCGCGAGGAAACGTGCAACGGCATCCTGCCACGGCGGGAGGCGCCGGAACCCTGCGGCGTCGAGACTCTTTTTCGAGAGCCGCGAGTTCTTCGGGCGCGCCGCCTTGGTCGGGTAGGCGCGGCTCGGCACGGAGGTGACGGCGACGTCTTTGCCGGCGGCGCGGAAGATCTCGCGCGCAAACTCCGCCCACGAGCAAAATCCTTCGTTCGTCGCATGGTAGACGCCGTACCGGTCGGAGACACTCATGTCGGCGAGCAGCGGCGCGAGATCACGCGTATAGGTCGGCGAGCCGATTTGATCGCTGACGATGGAGAGGCTTTTGTGCGTATCCGCGAGGGAGAGCATTGTTTTGACAAAATTCTTGCCATGCGTGCCGAACACCCACGAGATGCGGACGATAAAATAATCCGTGAGATGTGCGGCGACCGCCTCCTCACCCGCGAGTTTCGACGCGCCGTAGACATTTTTCGGCCCTTTCGGATCGTCCGCCTCATAGGGCGTATCCCCCGTGCCGGGAAACACATAGTCCGTGCTGATGTAGAGCAGCCTGCATCCGTATTCCGCCGCAAGTTTCGCGACGATCTCCGTTCCCGCCGCATTGACGAGGCGGCAGAGATCCGGTTCGTCCTCCGCCGCGTCGACCGCCGTGTATGCCGCCGCGTGGAGGATGGAGTCCGGCTCGAACTCCTCGAGGACGGCGCGCATCGCCTGCTCGTCCGAGAGCGGGAACATGTGCGAGGAGACACCGTAGACTTCGTGACCGCGCGCCTTGAACTCTGTTACACAGTCGCTTCCGAGCTGCCCCGTCGCTCCGGTAATGAGGATTTTCATAGCGTACCGCCTTTCTTGTCATTGCTTTGATTTCCCTCTGCACAAAGATGCCCGTCGTTAGCTTGCAGACGAAATACTATTGATAGAACAAATACGTAAAAAGTTGTCGACGCGTTCAAATGTAATGTTCAAATCCTGCGGAAAATGCGCGATGAGCGTTTGATCGCTCCATTCATATTCCGTATTGTTCCATGTCAGAAATCCCTCTGTAAAAATCTTATGGTCGATGTGGAATTGTTGAATACATCGCGTTGTGATGGATACGAAATTTTGAACGTCGACGGGAGCGAATATGCGATCGGAAACTCCTGAAAATGCGACGAAAATTGCTCCGCCGTCATGTGATCCCCTGTAATAACAATAGTTGCCGGCGATGCCGCAAGTGACGATCGATAGGTTATGTCCGCTGAACGTATCGTTCAATCTAAATTCTGCGGTTGTCAGAGCCTCTAATCTCCAGCGTTCGCCGACTTCTTTTGTGTGATCGGCAAGCCGGAGAATTTCTTCGGAAAAGCCGTTGATATTCTCCCAGCCCCATAGCCATGTGTTGCTTTCCGTGGACTCGCTTCCAATAAATTGAAGCGGATATTTTTGGGCGCCGAAGCGGATGCTGCCCTCCTCAAAATCGACGTTCCAGTCTTGTCCCTTGACCACCTGATCGCTGCAGGCCGTCTGTACGGCCATCATTTTACCAAGGCAGGCCGAGAAAACATGGAACCAATTTCCCGTATCGACGGCGAGGCGTTCGATCCAAAGGTTCCGGCTGCCGGCATCGTTTAAAAATCCCATTGGTATGTCCTTCACGGCTGTGCAATTAAAAAATACATTCGGCTCTATAGTTGTTATTTCATCTTCCAACCGGAAGCGAGGTGCAGTTTTAAGTTCTCCTCGTAACCTAAATCCCCGTTCAGCCCGAAGGCTTCAAACACGGCGTTTTTATCGGCATGGTGTCGGGGATCGCTGAGATCATGCTGTCTTCCCTCGTAGAAAGGTAAATTACTCCTTGCCGCTATACAGGCTTCGAATTGATAGAGATCCGGTGAAAAGCTAATCTCTTCCGCTCTATATTGATCCAATGCGCCCGACCACGGTTGATCAAAAAGTGCTTGATATTTCGCTAACGGCATTTCCCGATAGATCCATCCGTATTGCAGGTAGGCGATATCAGGATCGTCAGCGCTGATGCTTGGGGATGTTGAAATCATTGCATCCTCAAAATCCGAACCAATCGTCTTCAATCGGGTTGAGCCCCAAATGCGTCCGATCTTCATTTGTTAATATGAACGCTCTGCTGTCGTGCACGATTTTCTCCTTTTACAGGCGTGATGATTTGATAATATCTGTTATTTTATATTATACCATTTTTGAACCGGTTTTCATATGGAAACAATCGTTGGAATGTACGCGCAAAAAAACGGACAGCAGCCTTTTCGGCGACTGTCCGCTGTTGTTATTGCGCTTCGGGTGTGATGGTCGGAATCCGAAGGATGATCGTCGTACCTTGATCGACTGCACTTTTCAGCGCAATCGCGATGCCGTGCTGATCGGCGATCCAGCGCGCGATCGAAAGTCCCAGCCCCGAGCCGCCTGTCTCCTTCGTACGCGAGGAATCGACGCGGTAGAACCGATCGAAGATGTGCGGTTGATGTTCGGGGGCGATGCCGATGCCGTCGTCAGAGAGCTGTACGGTGACACTTTTGCCATCCTCTGAGAGCGTCGATGCAGCGCTGATATGACCGCCGGGAGGTGTGTATTTGACACTGTTCTCCAGGAAGATACGCAGGAGCTGACGCAGGAGAACGGGGTCTGCCCGGACGATTGCGGGATCGTTCCTGCCGAGCGAGACCTCATGCGTGGTCGTGACCGTATGCATCTTCTCCATCGTGTCCGCGAGCAGCTCCTCCAGATCCACGTCTTCCATATTGACGGCAAGACGCCGCTGATCGGCACGTGCGAGGAAGAGCAGCTTTTCGATGAGCTGCTGCATGTTTTCCGCCTCGGAGCGGATAGAGGTCAGGCTCTCCTCTAGGATCGCCTTGTCCTCGCGCCCCCAGCGCGAGAGGATGTCCGAGTAGCCGAGTATGACCGTCAGCGGCGTGCGCAGCTCGTGCGAGGCATCCGAGACGAACCGCTGCTGCTGCGTGAAGCCTTCCTGCAGGCGGTCGAGCATCCGGTTGAACGTGCGCGCGAGTTCGGCGAGCTCGTCACGTGCGCGCGGCACATCGAGACGCCGACCGAGGCGTTCCACCTCAATGCTGCGCGCCGTCCATGTGATCTCGCGGATGGGCTTTAGGATACGGTTGCTGAGGAAGTGCCCTGCGATCAGTGCCAGCACAAAACAGATAGCGACCGTGTAGAAAATCAGCCGCTGCAGGGAGTAAAAAAAGTCCTTTTCCGTCGTGATGGTGCGGAAAAAGTGAATCCGATAGGGAACCCCCGCATAGGTCACGTCGCGCATCGCGTGGTAGACAGTACCGTTGCGAAACGAGGAGACCTCCATCTCAGGATTTGCCCAAAACGGCGTTGCGATGCGCCCCGCCTCAATCGTCTCAATCGAGGGGAAATGTGCGTCCGTATCGAGCACAACGCGGCCGTTCGCGTCTGTGATGCGGACAATGACACCGGGGATAACGGGCCCCTCGAACCAGAATTTCACATCAGAGGCATGACCGTTCTCAATGTTGTCCATCACATGGCGGATGCTGCGGTCAAGATCCACCTCTGCCTGCCGGTAAAAATAGACGTACGCGCCAACCCCCAATATCGCCGTTGAGAGAATGAGGACGAAAAAGAGGATTGCCGCGTACAGCAGAGTGATCTTCGTTGAGATGCGTATGTAGAAGTAGCGGTCGATCCAGCGGGCAAGTTTTGCCTTAGTCGCGTACCACATAGCCGACGCCCCGCACCGTGTAGATATACTTCTGGTGGAAGCGGTCGTCCAGCTTTGCACGGAGATAGCGAATGTAGACGTCGACCACATTCGTCTCACCCGTGTAATCGAATCCCCAGACCTCCTGCAGGATCTGATCGCGCGTCAGCACTGTGCGCTTGTTGCGCAGGAGATACTCGAGAAGATCGTATTCGCGTTTTGTGAGGGCGACAATCTCGCCGTCCACCTGCACCTCGTAGCGCGAGAGGAACATGACGAGGTTCTTCACCGTCAGGCGGTCGCTCGGATCGCCCTCGGCAAGATCGCGGCGGCGCAGTGCGTTGTTCAGACGTGCGATGAGCTCGGGCACCGCGAACGGCTTCGTCATGTAATCGTCCGCACCGATGTCGAGGCCCTCGACGCGATCCTCCACGGCATCGCGCGCCGTCAGCATGATGATAGGAACGTTCGAGATTTCACGCACGCGGCGGCAGATCTCGATGCCGTCCATGCCGGGCAGCATCACATCGAGCAGAACGATGTCGAATTTTTCCTGAATGATGCGCTCGTAGGCACGAGTGCCGTTGCTCTCCGTCTCTGCTTCGAAGCCTTCATGCTCCAGCTCCATCTGCAGGAAACGTGCAATGCGAGCCTCGTCCTCAACGATGAGGACACGGGTCTTTTCATCCATTGGTGCACCACCTAATCTGTTTTTTTATGATTTGATGCCCCTACTATAAGGGAAGAAAGTAAAAATTAAAAGATGAAAACGGGGGATTTAATTGAAAAATAATATCCATTTCTATATCTTACCTAGGTCTAAGAGGTTTTGACGCCTCTTTTGTAGAGGTTAAAGAAAACAGACAATATTGATAAAATTAGCAGGAAAAATTTTACGGTTCGTTGTAAAATGAAGTTGAACAGCTAAACAAAAACAAAATCCATAGTGACATCCCGTGCTATAATGGTTCCGCTACAAAACATCAGCAAAGGAGCAATCACTATGGATTACGCCTATTCTACCACAATGGAAGCTGTTCGTAAATCGGGAAAGCACTTTACCCTTGACGAAAGAGGGCAAATACAGGCACTTCACCGCGAAGGATTCTCCCTTCGCGCCATAGCCGCACGGGTTAGATGCGGGAGTGTATAATAAACTGTGTAAGTAGGAAGACAGCTTAGGAGCACTCCCCGTGAGGGGAAGTCAAAAACTAAGGAGGAA